>DATDWE010000118.1:0-11429 GCA_035289765.1 Candidatus Nanoarchaeia archaeon | reverse complement strand
ACAGGCCCTGGAAGAAGCTTGAAGAGGAATGACGCTATTGTTATTGCGAGCGCTGTGAGGGCCACTACCAGTATGTTGGGCCACAATCTCAGGATATCCTCTGATCCGTGCGTGAAGGTCCTGAGCAATGAGCTGAATACCTTCTCTGAGATTATGAACCTATAGTATAGGCTGTAAGTGTAATAGAACAATGCCACCAGATATGTGAAATACACAATGAACGTGGTTATCATCAGCAGAACCTGATTTGACAGCAGAGACAGTATCAGCATAGGTATTGTGAATGCGATGAAAGCGATCAGCACCCAGATGATGTTCAGTCCTGCAAACTTCCAGAAAACCCTGTTCTTCAGCTTCCTGCCAAGAAGTGTTGTCCAGATGAGATATCTTGAGAATATGAATCCAAGTATCATGGCTACGACAAGGAAGGCCATTAGCCCCAAGATTGCGACAACCAAACCATACACTGATGAATATATCCCTGGATTTGCAGCGACGACCTGCGCTGACACCATCGCGGATGTTCCTGCAATGCCATAACCAAGCAGGCTTTTTGATATCCAGCTCACTGCCAGCTTTGATGCAAGCATCAGCAGGAGAAGCAGTAGATAGAATGAAATGTCAAATCCTGCAACAATAAGGGCTTTTGATGTCTTCAGCTCTTTTATGCTCTCTGACCATTCCTTCATGTAGCCCGATCTCTTGTTAGGGTGAGATACGCTGCTCTTTTTGTAACTTATCTTTTTCTTTTGCATTTTTATCACGTGAACACTGGATTCTCTTCTGGTTCTTCAGCAGCATCTCCTGAAGGAGATGGAGGCATTGGAGTGTTTGTGTTTACATCCTCTCCGACCTCTCCATCATCATCTCCTCCCCCTCCGCCAAGATCCAGGCTTGGCAGGTCAATACCGATGTCAAATGAGTCTCCTGTGCCTACACAGTAAGAGCAGTCTCCAAGATCTGCTGGAGTTCCAACAACGACAATGTCATTGCAGACCCTGTCTCCGTTAAGAACTTCTCTTATGTCAGACCTGAACTCGCTGGTACCATCAAACTTTATGCAGACCTCTCTGAGATCTGCTGATGTGCTGAATATAAGGGCGTTTGATCCTGTCAGTGAGTAGGACTGCACGCAGGTAACTGTGATCCTGTCTCTTGTGCCGTCCTGGTTGATATCAGCATTTACTCCGTTTGCTGTGATATAGAAATCAACTTTGCAGTTGCTGTCAAGATATTGATCCTGTATAAGCCCTGATGGATTGAGTGACATCTCTATCTTGTATATCCTCTCAAGGACTATCTCCTCAGGATTCTCCTCTGAAGGATGCCTTATTATAGTCACTTCTCCTGTTATCCATGCTGCGACAGAACCAGCTCCTGCAGTCATGAGCACTCCATTTGCATTCATGCCCTGGTAATCTGACTGGATAGTGCATATGCTCTGCTCCCACTGCCCTGAAATGGCCATTCCCCAGCTTGTCGCGAATAAGTCATTGAAATAACCCATCCAGCTGAACAGCTGCTCTGAATTGTCCCATCCTTCCATCATTCCCCAGACACCTGCTCCGACTGCCATTCCTTCACCAAAGGTCATCTGCCTGCACCTTTGATTTTGGAAGTATTGTTGCTGTCTTGATGCTTCAGTGTTTACTGCATCAACTAAACTTTGACATTGAACGTTTAGGGTATCAGCAGTTGCACCTGTAGGGGGAGTCATACGTGAGCATACACCTGTACATCCTGTTTGAGTGCATGAACCAGCAAAACTACATGAAGTAGTACTACCAGGAGTAGTACATGTCATATCCACACAACCCGTAGAACTAAATCTGTTTGGGCATGCCTGCAGATTCCCATTCCCATCAGTCCTTATATGGGTATCTGCTCTTTGCAATATGTTTTGATTAGCTCTTTGCACCTGCATTCGAGCCCTTTCGGTCCTGTAATTATAGGCTCCTGAGCTGACACAGGATCCAGTAGGGTTTGGAGTTTGTGTAGTTGTAGGGGGAACATAACATCTTGAGTTAAGTATATTATTTGCGCAACCTGCATGCGGGGTTTCTGCACCCACACCCTGCGCAGTAGCACAGTTGGTTGTAGCAGGTATATTACTAGGAGGCGGAGGTGTAAGTTGATCATCGCCAGAAGGAGGTGGAGGAGGTGGGGGAGGGGGAGCAGGCTGATCAGTAAAGTCTGCTGGTAAAGTAGGATTATCTGAAGCAGGAGTTATTTGAGTAACACCTGTATCAGTCGTGTCAGTCAGGATATTAGTTGAGGTTATAACATTCCAAAATTGAGGGTTACTAGATGTTCTTGTAACCCACTGTCCTTGTGCATTCAAATAAGAAACTTGACCACCAGAAACTCGGATTATAGCAGGATTTACAGAGGTTCTATATAGGGCAGTTATTCTTTGGCTATTAGTATTATCTAATCTATAATAGTTAGTTGCAGCAGAGATATTTATTGAATTGATAATTAAGAGAATAATCAAAATAGATATTAAATATATCATCTTCTTCATCTTAATCCATCTCCTCGCTGATTATTGCCATGATTATATCATTAATCCTCCAATGCCTGCTCGCATATCCCTGTTGACTCAAAGTTGAACTGGCCCTCTATGTCCTCCAATGATTTGACCAGATCCTGGACTCTTTGGACATCAGCTATCAGCTTGGCTATATCACATGCTCTTTGGACCGCAGTTGCAGACACATAACCGCATATCAAACCAACCAAAAGGCCTATAAAAGTAGCAGGATCTGTAAGTATCCTCATTATCATCTGAAGTATGTTTCTAAGCAGATTAGAGAAAGGTATCAGGTTGAATATCTCTCCCCAGACAAACATGCACCACGAATAGCTCCTCTGGATGGTGCATGCTCTTGGAGGAACTCCAGCAGGTATCTGGTTCTTCAGGCAGTAGAGGTAAGTACACTCGATCTCTCTCATCTTATTCAGGTTGAGAAGTATTCCTGGAATGCAAAGCTGCAGCATGCTCATTATAAGGCTGTCTGATGGATTGCCGAACATGAGGTTTGCACGTGATGCCTCTGTAGGGTTTGCTGTGATCAATGTATTATATTCTGGAACTATTGCCTGCAGCACTCCCCCACCCACACTACTTGCTGTTACTGAAGGGGATCCTGGACATGGGGCTCCAGGTGGTGGTGGTGGTGCAGGAGGTGGTTGATCAGCATTTAAATTTGTCAACATCTCCTGGATACTTGCTAGAAGTCCTCCGAATACACCATTCATAAGCCTGAAGTATGCATTGAAAGGAGCGCACCATGCTCTGCCATTTATAGGCCCATCCACATTCTTGCATAAGGTTATCTGGCAGGTCACTATTGCGCAGAATGTGTCAAGATAACCAAGTATAGATACTGATGTATCAAGCCCTTTAAAAGCACTGCTGAGAGATGTTCCAGTAGCATAAAGACCAGGTCCTGCAATAGGCACCCATTCAAGGCTTGCAAGCCCGTCTCCAATGCCTACAACCGTCTGTATAATCAACTTTATAGTATTATAAATATTGCATAATGCCATCAGGTTCTGGATGACCATCGTGAGAGTTCCGATCCATTCAGCCTGGACTATTGCGCTGCCTTCTACATCATCAATCTCACTCTGTATCACGCTGTCTATCTCATCAACCTGTATTACACCTACATTGAGCGAGATGTTCTCTCTCTCAGGCATGAGTATCTTGTTGTTTCTCTTTGAGATTATGGTGAGCTGGCACTGGTAATTGAGGTTGCTCTGGCTTATTGCTGAAGGGAAAAGGCTTGTCTTTATCCATGGTCCTTTGGAATCAGGCCTTGAAGAGACAATATAGCTTGACTGGGCATTGAGGTAGTTCTCTGCATCCTCTCCTGAGCATAGGTTTGGATCAAAGAATACTAAGACAAGACTGACATCATCCACTCTAGGACTCAGTTTTGTCGGGAACCATACATCATGGCCAAGGTAAGCGTTTGTCACAGAATCTATCATAGGGGGATTTGCGCCAAGAACCTGCACTTCCCAATAATCAGGGGCCTCGTCAGTGTCAAGCTCATAGACTTCGATAGGGGTGGCATATGGAAGATATTCGATTGTCCCTTTGACAGGATCGATATAGGCTATAAAGAATTCAGTGATTGGATTGGCCTTTGTGGATGTGTCCCTGTTTCCGACAATATCACTTATATTGAACGCAGCTTTCATGCCCCCATCCATGACATTGTTTATGACCCATGAGCACTCCCATCCTCCGCCAGTCACATTCTCGCATGATTCTGCATCAGTGTATATTGATGAGCCAAAACCGCTGAACTGGCCAAGAACGCTGAACTCGTCTTCATCATTGACTATGGCAGAATTATCAGTCATTGTAGCTGTGATGAGCATATCATCTCCTTTCATGAATATGAAGGGGGACTCAGGATGATTGCCATAAGCAAGATTGAATACAGTCACATTGATGACAGAAGGCTTTTCATAATCATATTTCAGTGTTGTCGTGAAATCACTGAATACATTGCCTGCATCATCAGCTCCTGTGACAGTCACTCTAAGGTCAGCTGCCGCTGGCACATTATAGATTGAGCAGTGCCACTCCTCAGAGACTTTCTTGCAGACCGCATTCTTTGCAGCAGCTCCTCCTGCAGAGATGAATACATTGCTTCCTGCCATGCCGACACCTTCATCAGTGATGACTGCAGTGATATTGTTGAGCCCTTTCCTGAGATATCCGTTGTTTCCCCAGTTGTATTCTGTGAGCACTGTCTGGACCACCGGGGCTTCTGAGTCCAGCTCTATTGTGAATGATGCAGATGGTGCTGCCTTGTTCCCTCCTGCATCTATTATCTCGGCATTGATATTGACGCTCAATGAGGATGATGCCTTGACCGTGATTATCTTGCTGCAGGCGTATGATCCCTGAGTTCCTGTGCATGTGAGGGTCTCTGAGTCGCTGTATCCCAGATCGCTCAGGTCTGCTTTTGCGCTTGATATGCCGAAGTGTACAGAGCCGGTGATCTTTGCAACAACTTTTGCCTGTGTTCCTGAAGGCCTTATGAACCTGAGAGGAGCCACGCCATTTGAATCATAAATATCCAATGTCGCTCTCGGTACAGTGTCATCCTTGTTTACCTTTATGCAGGTGACTCCATCAGGGCTCTCAAGCCCTACATTATCATAAGCTTTTATGCAGATGGGAATGTTTGAGCCGTCATTCACTGAGGCCATTGAGAAAGTGATTGTCTCTGATCTCTTGCAGTCATTTACCTGGGTGTTGTAGTTCTTTGTGTGGATCACTCTTGGCGTTGCGCTGCTCAGGTCAATTATCTCTATCTTCTTTATGCCGGAGCATATGTTCCTGCATGAGCTTGCAGCGCATATCCTGTCCTCGACACTGTAAGTGGCAGTGACTGACTGTCCGTTTGTGTTCTTTGGATTGACATCATATGATGCCATCTGCGGAGGATAGCCGTCAACATAGAGCTGCGGATTCTTGAGGCATGAGGGGCATGGAGAGCATGAGGAGCAGTCAGGAGAGCATCTTCCTGAACCTGAAAGGCAGACGCGCAGGGGATATATGCCAGGGCCGTATGACATCAGGCCAAGAGGAGACCTGTAGTTGCAGTTGTATGTGAATGGAGATTCGACAAGGTCGCATTTCAGGAAAGTGGAGAAAGTCGGCATCCCTGAATAGAGGATATGGACATCAGAAGGCTGTATCGCTGCTGCAGCGCGGACATTGACATTTATATCCACATAATCCTGGTCCATTGCCCTTACATTACTAACGCCATCCTTTCCTTTTATGTCAATTACAGTGACTTCCTCATTCAGGCCAGCCTGTGCGCGGGCATCAGCTACAATGAAAGGTAAGCTGATGATAAGGCAGCTCATGAAGAGCGCCAGCATTTTGAGTGTGTCTTTTTTTGCCATTCTATCAACCTTGCAGCTTATACATCGGCTGGAATAATATGTCATTATTGGCATCTGTTGCTATTTGCAGAGGAAGTCTGCCCCATACTTCTAGATCGCTGTGTTTCTTTGGATCTGCGGTCTCCAGGTCAAAAAGCAGGGCTGTGAGCTCTATCTTGTTGTTGCGGTAGATCTCGTCGCCTATGATTATCTGCTTCTCAAATGTTCCTCCAAGATATGCATCATTGTTGGCGACAGTCACAGCAGGGATCGTCTCGCATTCTTCGTCGCCTTTCCAGTCCTCCCAGCAGACCTCATCCTCTGGGATGATTATTGTCTGGGGGTCCTGCATCAGCATGACATTGATTGTGTAGTTCCCAGGGATTATCCTTATCTCTTTTGTCTCGTCGCCATTGAACTGGACAGCTGTGACAAACGGCTCTTCAAGAGGATTCTCTGCAACTTTAGCGAATATTATTGTCACAGACTCTTTTGACGTCAACGTCTTTCTTAAAGGCACCAAAGACCATAATGCCAGGCTGCCGGGAAGGCCTGCAGGCACGTATTTCTTTATCTCCATCTTTTTTGCAGTGATGTTCTTGTTTATATACCTATTCAAGGCTATTGAACCAAGATCCTTTGGATCATTGCTTGCCATGAATGGGGTTATGTAGCCTGCAGCAAAATCAGGATGATTGACTATGATTGAGCCAAGAGCTCCTTTTGGGAATTTCCCTGTGAAGAAACCGCTTTCATTTGCCTCTCCGACATAGCAGGTCTCCTGGCCTAATGAGAATAATATCACGGCCCCATCAACAAGATTATTGAGCTTGTCTGTGACAAACAAGGATACATTTCCGCTGTTCTTGAATTTCTCCTCGCAGACAGCTCCCATTGGCTCCTGTGTAAGTGACTTTACCTGGAAAGTATCTGTATTGACCGGCTCATTGTTCCGCACATTTGACTCAAGAGCAAAGAAGAACGAGTATCCGCTTCCCTCAAGGGCCTGAGAATCATAGATGCTGACCATCACTGGATAAGAGACATCATAAGGGATGTCATATTTCTGGAAAGGCATTATCGCAGACAAGAGAGGCAGTGAGATGCTCTCTCTTGGGCCTATTGAACCGCTACCCAGATTGAGGTAGATCGGCCATCCAAGATAGTTGAACTTGACTTCATAATTGTAATAAGCTCCCTGCAGAGGCACCACCATGTTATAATATAATCCTTTTCTGATTGGATTGTTCCTGAAATCTATTGCCTCAAGGTCAAAGTTCTCTGTGTTTGTCGCCTGGAGCATATTCACATAGACTATAAGCTTCTCTTCAAGATTCTTCTCAACATCGCCTTCTGACCAGAATAAGGGGGTGAAGCTCATCTGGCTTCCGGCCATCGGAGGGAGCTTGTTCCTGTCAAATCCTGAGTATGCGCCTATTATGTTAAGCACGTGCTGGTCAAGGAAGTGGTTCTCTACTTCTATCTTCACCAGCTCCTCTGCAATGCTGTGCATGTCCTGAAGATTGACGTCGATGTTTGTGCTGAACTGGGATACTGTTGACTTTCCGCCACCCCATCTTATCTCAAGAGGATATTCAACAAAGACAATCACATCGTTCTTTGCTATTGTTGCTGTTGTCCTGACTCCGCTTGTGTTGGCAATCTCCATATTCCTGCCACTGAATGATGCAAATCCTCCAAGGCATGAAGGAAGATTGATATTGACATACTTCTCAATCTGGGATTCTATAGAATTCTGCCCGCCTGCTTTCCTTAGAAAAGGCATATTGCTGCTGAATGCACAGTCTCCAGAGCAGTCATTCTTTGAGGAAAGATACCACCAGTAAGGTATGTTCCAGTCATCAGACATCCTTAAAGCATCAAATTCAGTTGGCCTAATCCCAGTTATGTCAAGATTGAACGTCTTTCCAGTATAGATATAGCTCCCAGGATTAAGTCCGATATAGCCTCCATTTGCTCCAATCATCCTGACAGCATCAGTAGCTGTGCTCTTGACGCATCCCTGGACAAATGACTTCAGAGGCTGCATCTCAGTAGGAATCTCTTCAGTCACTTCCCTGACCCCCTCAATAGGGATCTGCTTTTCCTGGAAGAAATAGATAGCAATGATAGAAAACAAGATTATGATGCCTATTAATATGAATATTGTTGTCTGGCCATTCTTATAATGCATACTGACCCCTTTTTGAACCAAATTGGATGTTTTATATATGCTTTTTATATAAAGTTTGTGGTTTATCAGCTTACTTTCCCTTTGTCCATATCAACAGACACCTCCTCCTTGTCTGTTTTCAGGACACTGCCTTTATAGTATGCTTTTTTCTTCTCAACATTCATCTTGACCTTTGCAAAGTCATCTATTGAGATTTCCTTGTCAGGCTGAGGGGTTATGCCGTCAACATACACTGCATCGCCTGGCTTTGACTTCTTTGCCTCAAGAACCCTGTGCACTTTGCTGTCCCCTCCTGCAAGGAGCATTCCAGCAGAGACCTCTCCCCTTAGCTTGGCTGGCTTCAGGTTCCTTATCACTATGATGTGCTTTCCAACAAGCTCTTCTGGCTTGTAATACGCAGCTATCCCTGCGCATATCTGCCTCTTGTCAATGCCAGTGTCAATCTGCAGTATGAGCAGCTTGTCAGCATCAGGATGCTTCCTTGCCTCAAGGACTTTTGAGACCCGAAGGTCAAAGGATGCAAAAGGATCCTTCACAGCAAGGCTGTCAAGCTCATTCTCTATCTTCTTCACAAGTATCTCTCCTTTTCCGATCTTATGGTTCTTCAGCTTCTTGCCAAGGCCATCCCAATTCTGCTCTTTGATAGCAAGCTGCTTCTCGATATTGGACGAGAAAGCAGGAAGTACCGGCTTTATGATTATTGAGATGTCCTTCACCAGATTAATGCAGAATGAGACAACCTCTTCCATCCTTTTCTGGTCTTTCTTTATGATCTCCCACGGCTTGTTGTCCTGGAAGTACTTGTTTCCTACTGATCCGGCCTCAAGCACAAGCTTTATTGCCTCCCTGAAATTGCATGACAGATATGCTTTCTTTATCTCCTCAAATTTATTCTTAAGCTCTTTCTCCAGCTCAGGCTCAGAGAAATCCTTTGTCTGTGAATCAAGATTCCTGTTTGCAAAGCTCAGCACCCTGTACACGAAATTGCCTAGGTCAGCAACCAATTTGCTGTTGATGCTCCTCTTGAAATCCTCGAAGTCAAGGTCAATGTCAGACATTGTCTTTGAGAGGTTTGAGGCATAATAGAATCTCAGGTATTCTGGGTCAAGCGCTTTCAGGTAATCCTTTGCAGTGAAGAATGTGCCTCTTGACTTTGACATCTTCTCCCTGTTCACAGTGAGGAATCCATGCACGATTATATCCTCAGGAAGCGCAAAGCCTGAATTCATGAGCATGGCAGGCCAGAACAGGAAATGAAAATAAGTTATGTCCTTTCCTATGAAATGGATTATCCTTCCTCTCTTCCAGTAATCGTCAACACTCTCCTTCCCCCCCATCACATTGGTGCAGTAGTTCTCAGTTGAGGCAATGTAGCCTACAGGAGCATCAAGCCAGACATAATAATACAGGTCTTTCTCTCCGGGGATGTTGAAGCCGAAATAAGGGCCATCCCTTGTTATGTCCCAGTCCTTCAGCCCTTCTTTTATCCAGTTTAGAACATAATTCTTGACTTCTGGCTGGAGGTTCTTGTTTGACTCAAGCCACTTTTTCAGGTCATTGGAGCATGAGCTCAGCTTGAAGAAGTAATGGCTGGATCTCTTTTTTGTGGGAGAGGCTCCGCACACAGCGCAGTAAGGGTCAACAAGGTCTGTTGTAGAGTATGCTGCATTGCATTTCTCGCACACGTCGCCGTACTGGTCATCTGCCCCGCATTTAGGGCATCTTCCCTTCACATACCTGTCAGGCAGGAATCTCCTGCACTTTGCGCAGTAGGTGAGCTCAATCTCTTTTTTATAGATGAGATCTTTCTTTTTCAGCTCATTGAATATGAAATCGCTGAACTTCCTGTTCTCAGGTGAGTTTGTTGAGTAATAGCTGTCAAAGCTTATATGGAAATCCTGGAAATCCTTGAGATGCTCCCTGTGCATCTCGCCTATCAGCTGCTCTGGAAACACCCCTTTTTTCTGGGCAGATATCTCAATAGGGGTTCCGTGCGTGTCATCTGCGCAGCAGTAGATCGCAGGCTCGCCGATCAGCTTCAGGAACCTCACAAACACATCTGTCTGGATGTATTCCACAAGATGGCCAAGATGGATCGGGCCGTTTGCATAAGGCAGTGCTGACGTGACAACTATTTTCTTTGGCATACGAGCTTTAGAAGGGATTTTGTATATAAAGGTTGTCAAAGTTTACAATAGGCATTATCTACAATATCTATACATTAATATGTTTAAACAACAGGTTGATCAACAGGTACTGGTTCAGGTGCTGCAGGGGCTTCTGTAGACAGAACCCCAATGACAGCATCAACAAATGTCTGGTCTGTTTCTATGACCTCGCCAGTCTCTGCTGAAACATCTACATCAATCTCTGTGGTTATTGGGATGAATCCAAAGAGCTTATGATCTCTAAGACCTTTAATTTCATAGATTGGTACTCCATTCATTTCTGCAAGCTCAACGACATGAGACAATGCTTCAACCTGTCCTTCCCTGATTATATCTACCAACTCTTCTCCACCTATTCTGTCAATAACATTAGCTGCCAGCATGTTCTGCACAGCCTGATCAGGCAGAACTGTTAACTCCCTTTCTCCTGCAGGAGTTGTGACTGATAATACATTAGTTTCCAGATCTATTGAGATAGGCAGATCAGTAAGTGCCTGCACATCCTGTCTTTGGATAAGTGCTCTTTCTCCTAATGCTCTTACCTTGATATCATCTTTGTCTTCCCTATCTTCAAATAAAATGATTTCGTCTTCTTCTAGATTACCTTCTCCACCATCCTCTGATTCTACTTTAATTCTGAATCTGCCGTCTTCCCTCTCAAACCTGACTTTGACGCCGCTTTCATAAACATCAACTCTTTCTTTTCCATCCTCAACTCTGGTTCTGACCATTGTTCCATCAGACAATCTAACTTCTGTTCTTATCTCTCCATCCCTGATTTCTGTTATTGTTCTAGTATCATCAGTTCGTACTTCAGTTTTCTCTGCACCATCACTGCCACCCCCATCTTCACTGTCAGAATCGCTAGATACAAGAACCATTGAGTCATCTGAGCCACTTCCTGAACTATCAGATCCACTGTCTGAACTTCCAGAACTTCCAGAGGATCCACTGCCTGAACTACCTCCATCAGAACCACTGTCAGCAATAACAATAGATACTGCAAGTAGGCTCATAGCATATAGAATTATCACAAAAACTGTTATCTTTTTCATATTATACACCTCTCTTGAGTGATGGTAAGGGGTCAAAGTATAAAAACCTTCCCATAGTGCTCAAACCATAAAATTTATATAAATAGATGCCCT
>DATDWE010000117.1:0-17634 GCA_035289765.1 Candidatus Nanoarchaeia archaeon | reverse complement strand
ACTGTGAATTTTCCTGAATTTATGTCTGTGATCTTCCCTTTTACTCCTGGAGGCACCATTATCTTATGGATCAAGCCTTCTGTCTCTTCCACCTCCCCAAGAATGTCGCCTGGAACAACTGAATCTCCTTTTTTTGCGACTGCTTTGAACTCCCATTTCTTGATGTGGTTGAGCCCTGGAGCGTCTACACCTCTTTTTATAAAGTCCCCCATCTGTTTCAGGAGGACAGGAAGCGGCCTCTGGATTCCGTCATATATGCTTGTGAGAAGCCCTGGACCAAGCTCAACTGAAAGAGGCATTCCTGTGTTCTCGACAGGCTCTCCTGGCTTTATTCCAGAAGTGTCCTCATATACCTGGATGACTGTCTGGTCTCCTGTGATCTGGATGACCTCACCCATAAGCTTCTCATTTCCAACCCTTACAACATCATACATTCTTGCCTTGACTCCTTTTGCAACAACAACAGGGCCTGCAATCCTGTAAAGTACCCCTTTATCCTTTGCTGCTGACCCTGAGCCCATTGCTTTCTTCTCTTCTTTCTTGATTGCTTCTTTCCTTACTGACGCTTTTTTCGATTTTTTTGCCATAATACCACCTTGTTAGATTAATACTATTAATCCTTCCATAAATCAACTCCTATTGATTTTATGATCATTCTTCTCAGGGCATCCTGCGCTGTTGTTTCTGTTGAGACAACAACTGTGACAGGCCTTACAGTCGCCTCTACTGCCTCTCTCATCCTCTCGCTAAGGCTTTTCATGACCTTCTCATCAGAGATCACAATGCCGATATTCTTGTCTTCCAGGATCTCTGCAAACCTCTTCT
Source organism: Candidatus Nanoarchaeia archaeon (assembly GCA_035289765.1). GTDB lineage: Archaea > Nanobdellota > Nanobdellia > Woesearchaeales > UBA12501 > WJJV01. The sequence goes on along the minus strand of DATDWE010000117.1, from coordinate 16,809 downwards.
CTGAATCCCTCTCAGTATCTTCTACATCAATGACTTTTGTTATTCCTGAAAGCCTGAATCCTAGGGTGAATTCAGGGGTTCCTATGACTGCAATCTCCATTTATCCACCCACAACAAGCTCATTTTCTATGAACTCATCTTTCAGGCCGAGCTGCCTGCCTTTTATGAGTGTCCTGAGATTCCTTATCTCAATCTCCTTTGCGAACATGTAGCCAAGTATCACATCAATGGACAAGGGATGCTGGTGCAGGAGCAGGATGACCCTGTCAAGCAGGTATCTGTTCAGCCTCAGCTCAACTTTTGTTATGTCTTTTTTTGACTTATCATAAACATCCTTGAGTATTTTCTCATAGCCCATCTTGTTGAGCATGCCCATCATCGAATCTATGTCTTCTGCCCTGGCCAGCCTTAAAAGATCATGCTTTTTCAGCCTTGCCCCTGAGTAAAATATGAATTTCTCGATATCCTTCTTCTGCATTCCCTCTTTTTTCAGCTTTAGTATTGTCCTTATGTTCAGCACATCAATCTCGTTCTCTATGAAATTCCTGAAAAAGGCCCCCTGTTTGGGCATCTGCCTTGAGAATTCAATGGATTTAGAATAGTAAAGGTTATCAAGCGTGTTCTCTATTACAAAGAGGCTCTTTCTCTCACTGAAGAATTCTACTGCCTCTTTTGCCTGCTCTTTTGTGAGCAGTTTCAGCGATCTTATTACATCCTCCACAGACTCCTTCTTCAGGAGCTCGTCAAAGAATTTCTGGTCAAGCTCTCCGATAGGAATGAGCAGGTCTCTTATCTTGTCCTCCTTCTCATTTATGGACTTTCCCCTTAGTATTGTCTTGATGTTCCATACATCTCTCCTGTTCATGTATTCAGCCATGACAAGCCTCAAGTCCCCATACTCAGCTATCCTCTTGAGCTTCAGGAAGGTCTTCACAAGATTCTTGTTCAGTGCAAGCTCCACGAGCTCAATACCTGAGTAGCTCACTGCCATCTCATCAATCTCTTTCCTGTACTCAGTCTCCTGCAGGAACCTCAGTATGTCATTGAGCTTCATCTTCATGAGCCTGTTATACTCGTCCTTCTTTATGAGCTTGCTTCTCATTGCAGCGATCCTGGCATAAGTATAAGGGGCTTCGCCTAGCTTTAGCTTCCTTGGCTTTTTCTCAGTTTCCATCATCAGGCTGAAATCCATGCTTCAATACCTCTCAACTGTACCCATCAGCTGCTGAACAGCTTTGCTGCTATCTCCTGCATGCTCTCCTTCTCTATGCTGTCAAGTATCTCCTCATAGCTGTAATCCACCCTTATGCTGCTGTCCTGGTTCTCGGCAATTATGCCTCCTGCCAGATCAGCCTCCTTGTAGGAAACTCCATGCATCCTCTCAATGATCTTCCTGTCGCTGCTGTTTGCATAGACATAAGCCACATCAATCTCTTTCTTTGCCTTTTCCACAAGCCTTTTGAGGTATGCCTCTCTCCTGCTTTCAGGCATGCTGGACAGAGTCTTCCTGACATCTGCAAATGCTGCGTTGATTATCTCCTTTTTCTTGTCCAGCTTCATCTTCTTTGCCTCGAACTCAGCTGCAGCAGCCTCTTTTCTCTCCATTGCCTCGATGAGTCTTGATGCGTCGCTCTTTGCCTTCTCCCTGTAGCTTTTTATCTGAGCTTCGGTCTCAATCCCTATCTTCTCTGCTTCTCTCTTTCCTTCGCTGATTATCCTCTTGGCTTCTGAATCAGCTTTTTCCAGTATATCTCTCTTTACTTCTTCCAGTCCCATTTTTACCTCTGGAACAGCCCAGCCAAAATGCCAAAGGCATTTATTGGCCAGCCATTCCCATTATGAGTATAGCCACTACAAGACCAAATATCACAATGGTCTCTGGGATGACTGTAAGGATAAGCCCCTTTCCGAAAAGGCTTTCCTTCTCTGCCATTGCGCCAACAGCTGCAGCTCCTATCTGCTTCTCTGCCATTGCTGTAGCTATTGCTGTCACGCTGATTGCAAGCCCTGCGCTCAGCGCAATCAATCCTGTTCCGAAATCTGCCATTTTTTTCTACCTCCTAGTTTTGTTTATTGTTCCATCTCCCTCTCTGCTCCGAAAGGGATGTACCTAATGCCTCCTCCATGGTAGAATTTAGTGAAAAATTCCACATAATGGAGTCTTAGTGAATGCAAAAATGGGCTGATGAGCCCAAGCCCTATGTTTACTGAGTGCCCCACTGCGAGCAGCAGCACTCCGCCGATTATTCCTGCGATGCCTGCTGCAAACATCTCTCCTGCAAGGTCATTTATAACAGCTGCAAGGATCACAGAAGCGAGTCCAACTGCCATAAGCCTTGCATATGAGAGCATGTGGCTGAATAACGCCGGGATCTCAATAAGGCCTTTTGCCCCTTCTCCTTTATAGATCATGAAGATTGACACTGCAAGTATGACAAAACCAACCCATCTCTCTGGTCTTAATGTAAGAAGGTCTGTGTAGCTTAATGCGATTATGGCAACACCTGCCTCTAGCATGAGCCAGCTGAGCTTTTCAAATACTGCTGTTGCAAACCCATGTGACCTGAGTTCATTATAGAAGCCTACAAGAAGGCCAATGTTGATATGCACTGCGCCTATGGCAACGGCCATGATCAAAAGCCCCTCTGTGTCATGCATCCTGTTGATGAGTATCGGATGATACAGCTCAAATCCAAAATACTCTGCAAAAAGTACTCCAAATATTATTGAGGATATTGATCCGAAGATCATTGCATTTATCAGCCTTCCAAAATCCCCCTTGATCTTCGCTCTTAACACAAGGAACAGTATAAGAGTCACAAAGCCATAACCAACGTCACCAAGCATGAAACCATAAAACAATGGGAATGTCAGGAACATGAGGAAAGTGGGATCAATCTCCTTGTATGAAGGAAGAGTATAAAGGTCCATGAACCACTCAAATGGCCTCACGATATTTGGATTCTTGAGTTTTATAGGGATCTCGTCACCTTCCTTAACAATCTCTGTTGTTATGAAAACCTTCTGTTTTGAGGCAAGATTCAGCTCCTTGGTAACTTCCTGTATATTTTTGGAAGGGGCCCAGCCCCTTATGATGAATGTGCTCTCTGTTGCGCCGAACCTAAGCGGAGCTTCTGCTTTCTCTGCCTCTATGGAAAGGGCCTGCTCTGTGCTTGCCAGATAGTCTGACCACTCAGTCTTTGTCTTGCCAATCTCCTTTTTCAGTGATGATGCCTGGCTGCTCAGTGATCCTATCTCAGAGGCCAGCCTCATGATCTCTTTTGAGGCATCGCCTTTAAGGCCTTCTGCCCCTATAAAAGATGTATCTATCTCAGCGAATCCTCTCCTTGACAGCTTCTCAGATATCTCCTGCTTCAGTCTCTTGTCAAAGAAGATTGCGATCACACTCTTGCCGTCAATACTGGCAGAGCATCCCTTGCATTTGCCTTTTGCTGTCTTGAGATCCTCAGCAAGGTCTTTTATATCATCAATAAATCCAAAAAGATAGTCAATTGAGCCATACTGCCTGAAGGAATCAGGGCTGAGCTTAAGCAGGGCGATATTCTTTATCACGGCCCTTCTCTCATCAAGATGCCTTATCTTCTCGTCAATCTCTTTCAGCCTTGTGGTCTTGCTTATGGCAGATTCGCTGAGCTTGTCTACCCTGCTCTTTGCGCTTGCCAGGTCAATCCTCTCCTGCGGAGCCTTCTTCGAGACTCTGTTTTTCTCCAGATCTATGCCCAGCAATGAAGAGATTGCCCTGATCTTCACAAGAATCTCAGATATGGCCTCTGAATTGCCAAGAGGGGACCCTATGTCAAGCTCCTCTGTCTTCTTATGGTCCACAATATGGTAAACCTTCATCTTATGGAGCTTGTCTATTATCTTGTATGAAAGGCTCTTTGGCCCCATCACTGTAATCTTCGACATCTCTTCTGGTCTTAGCATTTTATATCATTGCCTTCCTGAAATCTTATCCTCAAACTTCTTTATTATAAATTCTTCTGCGCTCTTGAGGTTTTGCCTTGCTTTCTGGCCAAGCTTCTCTGCATCTGACTTTCCTTTCTTTATTGCCTCAGCCTTTGAGCTCTCAAGCTTTTTGGCTGCGCCCCTGACCATCTCATCTTTCTCCTGGTCAGCTGATGCTGTCTCCTGATTCAGCCTTTTGAGTGATTCTTGCCTCGCTTTGCTGATCATGTCAGTTTTGCTTTTCTCGGCATTCTCTATGATCTTCTTTGCTTTAAGCTCTGATTCCCTTATGTCCTTTAGCGCTTCTTCCATTTTTTCACCCTGTGTATTGCTCCATTATATAAATATGTCACCCATCATGACTTCATTTATTCTGATTTGTTTGTCACTGCCCAATCTATCAGGACATCTGAGATGTTCAGCAGATAATGCCTGATCCTGACCTTGTGATAGGATTCTATTCCTTTGGCCTTCCCCTCCTTTAATGCAATGGCCTTCTCTGCAAAGTTCACAGCAGACTGATAATCAAGACCATTCTGGTCTTTCCTGGGCTCTGTTGCCAGGTCTATTACATCCTTCAGTGACCTGACGACCTCCAGCACATCTTTCAGGAAATCCTTTTCTTTCTCATCAATGACTATTATATGGTCAGCCAGCCTTTCCAGATCTTTGGCTATAAGCGCTGTGTAAAAAAGGTCAACTGTCCTGAGCTTTGACTCAGTATTGTAGGTCATTGCGCTTATGACAGATTTGTCGACCATTATCCTGTTCCTGTCAATCTCCTCCTCATATTTCTGGACAAGCTCATCATTTGGATTCTGAGTCATTACGACCAGCATGTTCTTTATTTTATTCACCATTGTCCTGAGAAGCATGTCAGGATCGCCTACTGTGACAGAGGACTCGCAGGTTATTGTCTTCCCGTTATCTTCCACCTCGACGAGTTCAACGCTGACAAGCCTTTTCTGATTGAGAAGCTCCCTGTAATCAAGCGCTTTCTCAAGATGTATCTTGAATGAGTCAGTTGGGTTGATGTAGCATGCCATCACAATCTTGTTTATTACCTCAACATTATTGCCTGAGATGTTCAGCTCAACATGCTTTGGCTTTTTCTTCATTATCTTTGGAGTCACTATCAGGCTTCCTCCGGCGCCTCTTGTGAGGCTTACACTGGAACTAGATGATACACCATACTCCTTGCACCATGAGGTTGGGAGATACAGGTAATTCATGTCTCCTGTCCTTTGAATCTTTCTTATGTCCATACTAAGTAGCGAGTAAATAGCACCTATTTATAAAGTCTTTGTTTTTTAGTTATTTTCATATATAAATAATATATAGGTCCATAAAACAGGAAGTGGGGCCCCCAAGTAGAACCTATGGTATACTTAGGTTTTGTTTATAAACACTTAGATATTCTTGTTACTGATGGATGATTACACTTGGTTTTTTGGATTCGGCATGTTTGTCATAGGTGCTATTGTGGGAAGGATAACAATGGCAATACAATATGAGGTCATGAAGACTATGACAAGGAACAAGGCCGCTAAAAAAGAAGAGAAGCATATTGCTCCAGCAAAACCATCTAAAAAGCTTGAATACGCCGGCACAGAAGGCAGCTCTTCCAGGAGAGAATTCTATTCTTACATGAAGGACAGGATGCATTGAAGCATTGCGATCCAGCAGATACCCTCTAATCATCAAAATATTTATATAGAATCCTGGAATAATTCCCTTGATGAAAAGAGGAATAGGCAGGAAGTCGCAGATACCTTCTACAGTATTCATGTATGCCCTTGCTGCAATAATAATAGCCCTGATACTTATTTTTGGATATAAGACAATAGGGAAGATGCTCTCTACGTCATGCGCCACAGACAGCGCAAAGTTCAAGACAGACATCAAGAATATAATCGCAGAAGACACAAGCTACGGAAAAAAGGATTTTGTCAGGATAGGCATACCTTGTGATTTTGAGGATCTGTGCTTTGTGGCAGCAGAAGATCCTGCTGAGCTTGAAGGAAATGAAGCAGCAAGCATCTATCCGAGAGCGCAGGATGTGGCAGAGTCTCCTGACAATGTGTTCCTTGCCAATCTTGACGGCAGCATTGACTCATTTCTTGTTGACAGATTTGAGATAGAAGGAGGCCTGCCCATAGCATGCATCAGGCAGCAGTCAGGAGAGCTGAAATTCAGGGTTGAGGGAAAGGGAGACAGGGCAGTGATAGTGCCAGTCAGCTGATTTTATTGGTTGCCTAATTTCTTGGTTTACTTTTTTGCTCTTGATTTCTAAGGCACCAAAAAACTTTATAAAAATTTATAAATTAAGGGTACAACTCAGGGTAATATGGCAAAATATCTTGTTACAGGCGGTGCTGGCTTTATAGGGAGCCACATAACTGATGAGCTTGTGAGGCAGGGCCATGATGTTGTTGTTGTGGACAATCTTTTTGACGGCAAGAAAGAGAACCTGCGCGAGTCAATGGACAAGATAGATTTTGTCCAGGGGGACATAAGAGACAATAAGCTGATGGCTAAGCTATGCAGGAATGCTGATTTCATCCTGCACCAGGCAGCAAGAAGGTCTGTCCCTGCATCCCTGAGAGAGCCTTTTGAGTACAATGATGTAAACATCAACGGGACATTAAACATACTTGAGGCAGCAAGAAAGAATGATGTGAAGAGAGTTGTGTTTGCCTCATCATCATCTGTGTATGGGGATGTTGACAGGTTTCCTGAGAAAGAGGTCTTCAATCCTGACCCATTGTCCCCTTATGCCCTCACAAAGCTTGCAGGAGAGAAATATCTCAGGATATACTGGAAGCTTTATGGCCTTGAGACAGTGTCATTGAGGTACTTCAATGTCTTCGGACCAAGGCAGGATCCTAACAGCCATTACGCTGTTGTCATACCTTTATTTATCAAGGCAATATCAGAAAACAGGCAGCCTACAATATTCGGCGACGGCAGGCAGAGCAGGGATTTCACCTATGTTGCCAATGTCGTGGAAGCCAATCTTCTGGCGTGCAAGGCCAGGAAGGAAAGTGTTGCAGGAGAGGTATTCAATATAGCAGACGGAAATTCTATAAACGTGAATGAAATAGCCAAAAAGATAAATGCCATTCTTGGAAAGAACATAAAACCAAAGTATGTTGAGAAAAGAGCAGGTGATGTGTTCAAGACTCAGGCAGACAGCACAAAAGCAAGGAAGCTTCTCGGCTATAAAGGGAAAGTGGGCTTTGATGAAGGGCTCAAGCTGACGCTTGAGTGGTTTAGGGATATTTTCTGAAGGAATTAATCAAACATAAATCAAGCTAAGAATCTCAAAAGCCTTGGTTCAGATATCAACAACCTGAATAAGAATCTTTTCGGGAAATCCATGTCCCCAAATTCCAGAAGAAGCTCTTTTGTTCTCTTGCTGTTCAGGATATCCAGAAGGTAGGTCTTTTTAGAGTCGTCCATCTTATTGAGCTTATTCCTCAATATCTGGTGCAGCATCAAGTTCTTCCTCAAATCCTTCAATCTTTTTTCGTATTCAAAATCTCCGCTTTTTATTGCCTGATGCGCGCATTTTGCGCCCAGCATGCCATTGACAACCCCGCCTCCGGATGTGGCTTTCACATGCAGAGCTGCATCGCCAACAAGGAACACATTCTTTTCCCTGTTCTGCAGAGGAATTTTCCTGTAAAGAGGTATTATCCCTGCATGCCTCTCTTCAATTTTATAGCTCTCAAACTTATCCTGCAGGAAGGCCTTAAGATATTCTGCGGACTTTGAGAATGAAGCAAGGCCAGCCTTGACCCTTTCTCCATCAATCGGCACAATCCATGAAAAGAACCCGTCAGAATATCTGCTGTCAAGGCAGAGCTGGACCTTGTCTTTGTCAAAAGATGGATTTTTCACCTTTATGATTGCCTGAGTTCCCACTAAAAACTTCCTCCCCCCATATAAGCCTGAGTTCTTCGCGACCTTTGAAAGCGGACCATCTGCTCCCACAAGCAAAGAAGACTTGAGAATCTTGTTTATGCTGCCTTTTCTTATCTTGACATTGAGGCCTGCTCCTTTAGAAGGGCTCTGATATGAACCGATTGAATGAGAGATATAGGTGTGGCCAAGAAGTATTTTTGAACCCTGCTCCTCTGCCTTGGCTGCCATCAACTTGTCAAACAATGATCTATCAAATACATATGCCTTATGCTCTTTTGCAGATATCTCAAACTCCTGTTTTCCGCAGCTTATTACAGCCCCCCTAACCTTGTTTAAGACTGCTTTTTGCACCCAGCTGTAAGGGACAATGTCCTCGATATTCCTGCTGATAAGGCCTGTGCATTGCTCTGGCCTGCCGATCTTGGTATGCTCCTCAATGATAGTGTTGTTTATGTTGTCCTTTGAAAGAAGATAGCCAAGATAAGATCCAACAGGTCCTGCACCAATTATAGATATCATCTAGAAATAACTGCTTTAAAGAGTATAAATAATTAATGGTTTCCTGTAGAGATTAGAGACAGAGGTAAACCATGTCAAGAGACAATAAAAAGAAAAAGCAATAAAAAAATAAAATTAATAATATGTCTGGCTTGCGCTCTCCTCAAGCTCTTCCTCATCCTCGCTTCCCTTCATCTTGTTGAAAGCGATTATAAGGCCGAGTATGACCAAAAGCACTATAAGGACAACAAGCCCTACAAGCAGGCCTTTCTTGACGCTGTCCCAGCCTTCAGTCTGCTCTGTTGCTTGACCCTCTATCACATTCACGTTAAGCGGGAATTCCTTGAGCACCTTGTCGTTGCTCTTGACTGAAACTCCAAATGTGTGTGAACCAAAGGTTGCATCCTCATTAGCTGAAACATAGACATAGAATGTCTCTGTTGCTCCTGATTCAACAACAAGCAGTGTGCTTGGGCTTACCTTGACTGTCCCGAAAGACTCTACTCCGCTGACACTCAGTGTGAAGCTCTTTGCCTCTGATGTCGGATTGGTTATTGCTACAGGATATATGACTCCGCCCTGGCCTCTTGCAGTGTCCTGCGTCTGAGGTCCTGCTGTTATCTGGACTGATCCAGATGCTGAAGGCTGGCTGCCTCCATCGCTGGGCTCGGTTGTTCCTGTCTCCTCTCCCACAACTGCTATTGAGAACTCTTCTTCATTCTCCTTATAGCCGTCGTCATATTCGACAGTAACCTTGACATCATAGTCTCCTGATTTAGCTGTTGAAGGTATCCTTAGGTATAGCTCTTCTGTGGAGACTGAGTCTTCTGATTCAAGCTCGTCAATATAATCGACTGCATAGATGTTCAGCTCTGGTATTGCGACTTTGACCTTGACACTGTCCTCATCCTCTGAACCTACATTCTTCACCCTCACTACTGCAAGAAGCGCTCTTCCTGCCTTCACTTCATCGCTTGGGTTGAATGTGATGTCCTTGACTAAGACAGAATGCTTCTGTGTGTCAACTCTCAAAGGATAGTTGTAGGTCTTGACTGCGCCAGTCCTGCCTGCGACAGATACTCTTAAGTCATAATTGTCCCTGTCCATTGATGCAGGAAGCTCAAGTTCAAGCTCCTTGATGTACAGCGTCTGATTCTTCGCATCAAATGTCTCTGCGACATCTGACAGATGATTGTGCTCATCCCCAAAGATCTGCGCTTCTACAGTCACATCATCAATATCGGCATTAGCCATGATCTCGACCTTGACCTCCAATTTCTGGTCTCTTTCGAGATTAAGCCTGATTTCATCGCCGTTCTCGACAATGTCACCGTCAACTTTCACCCAGATCACGTCCAAGTCAGGAAGCGAGCCCTGGTTTAGAACATCCTCCTGGTCGTTTCTTGTAAAGTTCCCGTCTGTTCTGTTCTCATATTCAATAGCAGATGCAATGCCTGAAAGCAAAAGCATAGCTATGACAGCAAACAGGACTTTTCCTAATTTCTTGCTAATCATTTTCTTACCTCCAATCAGCTAATAGCTATTTTGAATGTTATTTTATATATGAAAACTACCCCTAACCACAACCTTTTTTGACTCAAGTAATAGTTACTTGTATTTAAATCTTTCGATTATTTTAGCATAATAGAGTAGTTAATCCTATTAATCATCATTAAGTGGTTATTAGGCCTACTCTGATTGACGCTAATCCTCTTTTTTAGCTCAGGTTTTAGTTTAACCTGTTTTATCTTATGACAGTGACCTGCCTGTATTTTGTCCTGCTCACGCAATCGTCATTATGGGCTGATATCTGGATATCATAATCCCCTGGAGCAGTATCAGATGGAATATCAAGCATGATTGCCCTTGTGGTGTCATCTCCAGCCTCAAGATCAAAGCTGACGCTGTCTAGTGCCCCAATATCAGGTATTAATGCCCTGAATGTCACATCCTCAAGGTTAAAAGCCCCTCTGTTCTCGAAGTATACATTGACAAAAAGCTCGTCTCCTGCTCTTACATACTCCTCGCCATAATCATCAACAAGGTCTGAATATATGAGTATCCTTCCTATGTAAAGGCCGCATGATTCGCTGTCCTCTTCTTCTGCATCATCATCTCCGCTGCTGCTTCCTGAATCTGTCACTATTATAGTGACTGAGTCAGATGCAGTGTCTCCGTCTGCATCAGTTATTGTCAGTGTCGCAGTATAAGTGCCATCATTAGTATAGGTATGCTGAGGATTCGGCTGGTTTGAGGTCTGGCTGTCTCCAAAGCTCCATGAATACATTATTGGAGCATTGCCTGAAACGCTTGATGCGAACTGTACGCTCAGCTGCTCTACTCCTGAAGAAGGATTGGCTGTTATATTGACATCAGCAGGGATATCAACATAGCCTGTGGAGTTTATTGTAAAAGTCCAGTCATCAGGTGCAAATGCTGAATTGAATCCATCAGAGCATTCCACATTCCAGTCATAGGTTCCATCTGGAATTCCTGTTACATTGAAGAATCCAAGGTTTCCGTTTGCTGTCCACTGTGTCTGTGATGGAGCAAAGCTGCCGCTCACATTGGTGTACAATGTGCACTGGAGCAATGGTGCATTGTCATCAGTTACTCCATAGATGAATATTATGTTTCCTATTGCGAATGTTGAGTTGTCTGCTGGGAAAAGAAGCGTGACAAGAGGGTCATCATTGCCAGGGGTGGGGTCTGTCTCATTGTCATCAGCTGAATTTGCGCAGCCTGGGTCTGCAGGGAAATCAATGAGGCTGTCATTGTCGTTGTCAAAGTAATCTGAGCATTCTGTCAGTGTGTCAGACTCATCATCATCAAAAGGATTGTATGATCCTGCATCATAGCAGCCTGGGTCTGCTGCATCTGTCAGGTTGTCACTGTCATTGTCTGCTCCGTCTGAGCATTCAAATGATGGTGCAGTTGAGTTCACAACAGCAAAGAAATCAAATCTATCGTACTGGCTGCAGTTGTTCTGGTCAATTCCTGTCACAACTACGCTCATATTGTAAAATCCGTCTGCAAGATTTGAAGGTATGTTGAAATCATTTCCTTCAACAAATGTGGTGTTTGCGCCTATGAAAGGTATTATTGAGGATTCTGATCTTGTTGTCTGACCAGCCATTGTTGTTGTGTAGTTTGCAAGCAGGACTGCTGTGCTGCCATTGTTTGCAAAGCCATAATCAAAGGCAATATAGCCGTTGCTCAATGATGAGTTAGGTATCAGATAAGTTAACCCTTCCAATAGGTCTACTCCCTCCATGTTGACATTCGCAATGTTAAGGTGATTTGTGCATACAAGATTATCTTCATCATCGTCTGAAGGGCTTGAACAGCCTGGATCAGCGGGGAAATCTATAAGGCTGTCGCCGTCATTATCCAGTCCATCACTGCACTCTGGCACTGCTGTGTCTGTCTCATTATCATCAGTTGCATTTATGCAGCCTGGGTCTGCCGGGAAATCAATGAGACTGTCATTGTCATTGTCAGCTCGGTCATTGCACTCAAATGTCTGGACTGGTCCAGTCACATTTATTACAGCAGAATCTGAGCCAGTTCTGCCTCCATTGTCTGTGACAGAGCAGGTTACATTGTAGATACCCTGGTCAAAGACCCTGTTGACATTAAGGCTTGCGCTTGTTGAGTTATATGCAAAGAATATGCTTCCATCCTCATCAAAAGAATACTGATAAGGCGCCTGGCCATTCTGGACTGAGCATGTGAGCAGGACATCAAGCGGCTCTGGCCCTGAAGAAGGGATTGCTGTAAGCGTTACATCAAGCAGCGGCTGCGCAACTACCTCAAAGCTTATGCTATCCTGCTGCTGCAGGTCAGAAGCGCACTGATTATCATTCACATCAGTCCTTGAGACAGCAGTATAATTGCCTGATGCAAGGCTGCCAAGATTCAGTGTCACATCTGCATTGCTGTCCATGAATATGTTTCTTGTGAAAGTGCTCTGGGCAACAACATTGTTCAGCTGGTCATAGACAGCTATGCTGATGTCCACAACAGATGAGTAATAATCATTGTATGCAGGAGGCACATAAGCCACTCCGTTGTTTGAGTTTGAGAATGCGCTTCTTGCCCTTGCAGTTACTGAATACAACCCGTTGTTGTTGTCAACTCTCAGGTCAGTTATGTTTGACTTGCATTCGTATATCTTGTTGAATGGTATGCTGTATGTTGTTGATCCTGTTCCGCTCCAGTCTGCATTATACTCCTGAGGAGCATATCCTGGCCTGAAATAATACACTGCATAGCCGTAAGACGATGCTAGATTTGTAGGAAAAACAAGAGAGAGTATTGAGGATGTACCTGAGTTTCCGCTTCCTGCCAGCGGGCTGTTAAGCCTTAGGCTGCTGCATGAGGCATCATTGCATGGATATCCAAGGACATCCACATTGTTCAATGCCTGCCCTGAGTTTATATCATAGAAGTTGTATGTCACTGTTACAGCTGCAGCTACACTGAAAGCTAGCAGAATCATCATTGCTGCTGATATTGCTGACATCAAATACAGTTTCTTCATCATTACCGCTCTCTTGAACTGAAGCTATAGGCTATCTTAGAATCACACCTTTTTTGCAATTGAAATAACTGAAATATCAAATGAAAAATGATTTACTTTATGACTCCTGGAGGTGGGTATCCTGCCTGGCCGCCGTTTAATGTTGGTTTGACAACATTGATAACAGTATCACCTGCTGTTGTAGTTGTTGACATAATCCCATATGTTCCTCCTGCCCCTGTAATGACTCCTGCTGCATATGCTGTGCTGTTTCTCATTGGCTCAACATGAACTGGCTGATTACGCTCGCCTACAACATTTGGATTGTCTCTTGTGCCATTGGCAACTATTGTATGAAGATTATAGTCATTCCTGCCATTGTTGGTCTCATCAGCCCTCACTCCGCCAAGCAGAGTATGGCTCTTCCCAAGTATCTGGTGCCCTCCCTGTGTAGGTGGATTGTGATACTTGAACTTCACTTCATCAGGATGCCCGCCATTAGTGCCATAAATGCCATTATTGCCGTCCAGGACAATCTGTTCTCCTCTGCTTCCATCCTGTGTCTTGAATATTTTGTATCTATCCCATTCCTGGTCTGCTGGCAAGAACACATTCTTGATCTTGCTGGGTATTGTCTTCCTTCCATAAACCTGTGAACCATCAGGATGGTTAACATCAGTTCTTGAATCATAACCCTGCAATGCTGCAACATCATTCACTCCAACACCTATGTGGTCTCCTGAGTGTATGATCATTGTCTTGCCGTCAAGAGTGTATGCTGGATGCTTTCCCTGCAATCCTTCCCATCCCCTGTCAGTTGTATACTCAATGATTTGATTGGCATTGAGGTTTGGCTCATCCACCTGCCCTGGTTTTGGCTCTGGGCATGGGCCATGCTTATGGGTAATAGTAGGGTGATGCCTATGTCCATCGCCGCCTTTGAGTACTGTTGCAAAAACATGCAGCTTGTCATCATTTGGATTTGCAGTATCCATGCTGTCATAGAAGCATGATTCGACATATCTCACTCCTGGCGCAAGCCTTCCGTTCTGTATGAATCTTGCTGTATCAACTTCATTTCCCTGAGAATCATGGAATGCTCCTGCAACAAGCCTGCGGTCAGGTGTCTCAACAACATCAGAGACAAAGTTCCCTTCTCTTGTCACAATCCTGAACTTCGCATCAGCCATGCTGTGCATCTTTGCTCCAACATCATAATCATCCCTCAAAGACCTTGGAAGATCTGACTCATTCTGGATGTGTTCAAACTTCATGCCTGAGATGTCAAAGTTTCCGTTGTGTATGTGAAGCTGCAGCTCATTGTCATTTGGTCTGGCAGTCCCATATGTGTGCCATATCTTGTGGCCTTTTGGAATATGAAAATAATTATCATTGTCTGCAGGCATATCTGTATTGATTGTATCTGCTGCAACAAGACTGGTTATCTGGTGTGTCCTTGGATCTATTGTGTAAAGCTTTCCATCGTCTGTCCTTACAGTGCCATGGGGCTGTAAAGAAGTGTCTCCTGTCAGTGAAATTGTTACCTCGTCTGTAATAGAAGGAACCTCAGTGAGCTTTATTTTTGGGTTTGTAAGAGGACGTTCATCGGTAGCATTAGGGTCTCCAGTGAGCGTTAATTCTGAAGTTGCATTATCTGTCTCCTGAGCATAAGCCATGCTTGAGCATCCTGCTACAGCAGCCATGCTAAGCCCTGTTCCTGCTATTCCTGCAATCCTTGCTGCTTTACTGTGCCCACTCCTTGCAAGCCCAACCTGTGCTGCTGCTGTGCCTGCTCTTGCGATTGAGAAGTAGCTTCCTGTCAAACCTCCAAGAATTCCCAGTGCAGCGACTCCTGCATAGGATCCTATGTTCTGGGCAATGTGGTTCTGGCTCTGCTGCAGTCCGTCACTTACAGCGCTCAAAACATTCATTCCTCCGCTGAACTTTGCATAAGATGCAAGTGAGGATGCCAATGAAGCTGATGTTGTTGCAGCTGCTGGCCCAAGAACAAGCAGTCCTGCGATTGTCGCATTTCCTTCTGGGCTTATGTATGCGTTCCTGTTAAAATCAAGACCTTTTCCTGTTTCTGCGTTCCTGTAAACCTCAAGATGTCCGACAACATTGCTTAAGTAAGTAACATCAAGCGCTTTATTGAGATATTTCTGGAATTTTCCCCAGCCTCCTTCTCCGTCAGCATACTGGAGCCTGCTCATTACATCTCCTTCAATTATGTAACCATCATTTAGAATACTGCTTTCAAGGGCTTTCCTTGATCTCTTGCTCATTGAGTATTTGTGTTCTGCTTCCCATACAGCATCCCCTGAAACATTGCTGAAATGAGATCCTGCTTTAAGCTCTTTAAGTGCTACGTTCACAGAATTTGTATCTTCAAGAAGATTGAATGTTAATGTTCTTTTGAGAGTTGTCCCTGCTCTTGATACAATGTCAGCCAATGACCTCTCTTTAGGCCTGCTTTCAATGCCTGAATTTGTGAAAGAACCATCTGCTGGAATGCTTTTATAAAATTCACTTGCCTTGATGCCTAATGTTGCAACCATTTTTTACCTCTTGGGCTTTATTACGCATTATAAGGCTGTATAATGCTGTTTATAGGCCCATACTATGTAGTTACCATGTGTAAGTAACAACTAATATATAAAGCTTTTGTTTTTTGTTACTATACAGTAAAAATAGTTAGTATATGGATTAAGGCAATATTTATAAATCCATTGTTTTTCCTTTGGATATCAGGCAGGGGTGTTTGATGACTAAAAAACAGAGTGATGAGCTAGCCATTGATTTCAGCAAAGTGCTTGGCGTGTTTAAGAAAAGCTCTTCTGGCCATAAGAATGAAAAACCAAAAGAAGGGGCTGGAGAGCCAGAGCAGAAAGAAGAATTCTCACTTGATCTGAAAGGCATATGGGATGGAATCTTCAGATACAAGGCCTTTATACTCATATTGATACCGATAATCCTAGGCATCATGCTGAGGGTCCAGCCGCTCTACCTATCTCAGACAGATGCATGGGCAGAAAACTCTGTCCAGAGCTATTACAGATCGCAGATATCCTCCCAGGTAAGCCAGCAGTATCCTAACCTTCCTGCAGAGAATATGGATGCTATCATCAATGAAGAGGTTAACAAATATATAAGCACCCACAAATCTGAGTATGAGCAGCAGGTAACAGCTGTCTCACAGAACTTCAAATCCTATTTCCAGGATGAGACTGGACAGACCTATCTTACTGGGCTTGATGAATGGCAGTGGTACAGGTATGGCGCAGACATAGTTGATCATGGTTATATGGGGGATGTCAAGGTTGAAGGCATAGCCTATGACAAACACATGCTGGCGCCTTATGGGGTAAAGGTACCTCAGAGCTTTCACCCTTATCTTGGAGCTTATCTGTATAAGGTGCTGGGGCCAATAACTGGAATGAACCTGATGGGAATCTTCTTTATACTGCCCGCCATACTGATGGCTCTTGCAGTGATTCCTGCTTTCTTTATAGGAAGAAGGTTGGGAGGAGACATAGCAGGATTCTTTGTGGCAATGCTTGTTGCAATACATCCTGCGATACTAACAAGAACAATGGGTGGGTCTCCTGACACAGATTCCTACACGGTGCTTTTCCCTCTTTTCATAGTCTGGCTATTCATAGAAGCAATAGAGGCAGAAGACCTGAAGAAAAAGCTGGGATTAATATCTGTCTCAGGCTTCCTTGTTGGCCTGTTCTCATTCGCATGGAGCGGATGGTGGTATATCTTTGATTTTATAGTTATAGCATTTGCAGGTTATCTGGCTTATCTGGTGGCAGTAAATATCTGGTCCCAGGGATATAAATCAGTCAGCAGGCTGTACGCAGAAAAAAAAGACCTCATATTTGTTTTTG
>DATDWE010000116.1:0-3077 GCA_035289765.1 Candidatus Nanoarchaeia archaeon | reverse complement strand
CAGATCCGCTGGTGACTCCCAACCTTGAAGAAGGTTCTCACCAACAAGCTCATCATCGACCTGTTGAACAAGTCTCATCGCTCCATGACTGGAGCCAGCTATTCTAGCCAGGTTATACTACAGCCCCGCTGTGTTTTTGCTTCTTTTTGAAAGAAATCCTGAGCTTATTTAAATCTTATTGTGTCGCCAATGTTACATCCTGCTGCGGCCCCTTTAGGCAGCTCTATCACAAACTGGCTCCTTTTCTTCGGGAAAAATAGTGTAAATGGCCTGAGGTTCTGCTTTATCTCCACTATCCTGCGGTTTTTATCAAGAAAGAGCGCATCTATAGGATAAAAGACAAACATCATATGCAGGGGCCTTAAAGCTTCATTATCGAATGAAAAGACTAGCCCAAAATCATTTATAGGCCTTGAGAACATAAGCCCAAATGCCTTTAGAAACGCAGATTTGCATGTTTTAGAGCTTTTTGCGACCTGCCTTTTTCTCGTTATGTTGACTATCATAAAACCTAAAAAACCTCTTATTTGGGCCATATGCCCCCTATATTGACTTCCAGACGAAACAATGGGGGTTTATACACCGGAAAATATCCATTTAAAAAACAAAGTATTTATAAAGGTTAGGTTATTTATAAAGCATATATAAATAAACCATAGGTTCTTTAAAGGTGGATGGGGGTATAAAAATGACAAAACAGGATATAAAGGTAGTGAACATAGTGGTCTCTTCTTCTCTAGGACATGATATACCATTAGAGAAGATGGCTGCCACACTAAGCAACACAGAGTACAACCCAGAGCAGTTCCCTGGGCTTGTCATAAGGATAAAGGAGCCAAAAACATCTGCTCTGATCTTCAGCTCCGGTAAGATAGTGTGCACAGGAGCAAGGTCAATGGACAAGGTAGAGGAGTCAATACAGAAAATAATCAAGAGCCTTGAAAAGATAGGGATAAAGATCAAGATAAAACCAGAAGTCAAAATACAGAATATAGTCGCATCAGGAACAGTGGGAATGGACCTGAATCTCAACACCCTTGCGATGAAGCTTGAAAACACAGAATATGAGCCAGAGCAGTTCCCTGGGCTTGTGTATAAGCTTGCTGAGGCAAAGGCAACATTCCTCCTTTTCAGCAACGGAAAGGTGGTGTGCACAGGGACAAAAAGCGAGAAGGAAGTGCATGAGGCTCTTGACAAGCTGATAGAGAATCTCAAAAAAGTAAAATAAGCAAACGGGGGGGTTTGCCTTTATTTTAATTTTTATTCTGGAAAATGGAAGTTGTAGAGCAAATAAAGAAATTTGAAGAATTCATCCAGATGAATCACCATGCTGATCTGCTTGAAAAGGTGAGGAAAGGCAATGAATTTCTTGTGATTAATTTCGGAGAACTCTCAAAATTTGATCCCGAGCTTGCTGACATGCTTCTTGATCAGCCGGAAGAAGTGATAAGGGCTGCTGAACTGGCGATTGACGGCTTTGATCTTCCAGAAAGACCAAAGAACTTCAGAGTCAGATTCAGCAATCTTCCTGAAACACAAAAAATGCCCATAAGGGAGATAAGAAGCAAGCACATAGGAAGATTCCTGTTTGTTGAGGGGGTAGTCAGGCAGAAATCAGACGTTAGGCCGCAGGTCACATCAGCAAAATTTGAATGCCCTAGCTGCGGCAACATAATCTCTGTGTTGCAGCTTGATACAAAATTCAAAGAGCCTTCAAGATGCGGCTGCGGAAGAAAAGGAAAATTCAGATTGCTGAACAAGGAGCTGGTTGACGCCCAGAGAATTGTCCTTGAAGAGTCTCCTGAAAGCCTTGAGAGCGGCGGACAGCCAAAAAGAATAGATGTTTTTCTCAAAGAGAATCTTGTAAGCCCCCTGGAAGACAAAAGGACCAATCCAGGAACCAAGATCATCATCAATGGAATTGTTAAAGAAGTCCCAATAATCCTCAGGACAGGGGGTCAGTCAATAAGGTTTGACCTTCTCGTTGAGGCAAACTTTGTTGAATCAGTAGAAGAAGATTATGGAGAGCTATCGATAACAGAAGAAGAAATAAGAAAGATCAAGGAGATATCCCAAGATCCTAGAATGCACCAGAAGATAATAAATTCCCTGGCCCCTTCAATCTATGGCTATGAAAAGATAAAGGAAGCGATTATACTGCAGCTTGTTGGCGGTGTAAGAAAGGTAAGGGATGATGGAAGCGTAACTAGGGGAGACATGCATGTCCTTCTTATTGGCGACCCAGGCGCAGGAAAATCACAGCTTCTTAAAAGATCATCGATAATTGCGCCGAAAGCGAGGTATGTCAGCGGAAAGGGGGCTTCTGGAGCAGGATTGACTGCTGCAGTTGTGAAGGATGAGTTCCTTAAGGGCTGGGCTCTTGAAGCAGGAGCCCTGGTTCTTGCAAACAGAGGTTTCTGCATGATAGATGAGCTGGATAAGATGTCAAAAGATGATAGGTCAGCAATGCATGAGGCTCTTGAGCAGCAGACAGTCACCATATCAAAAGCGAACATCCAGGCAACGTTGAGGGCAGAGACCACTGTGCTTGCGGCCGCAAACCCAAAATTCGGAAGGTTTGATGCTTATGAAGTTGTGGGTAAACAGATTGATCTTCCGCCAACACTTATCAACAGGTTTGACCTGATATTTCCCATAAAGGACATTCCTGACAAGGAAAATGATGAGAAGATGGCGAAATTCATTCTTGATCTGCACCAGAATGTTTCAGTAAAAGAGGCAGAGATTGAAACAAAGCTTCTCAGGAAGTATATATCCTACGCAAGGAAGACTATTGTTCCGCAGCTCAGTGATAGCGCTATTGAGGAGATAAGAGAATATTACATAACAATGAGGGGCTCGGGTTCGTCAGAAGATAGTCCAATCAAGACAATCCCCATAACTGCCAGGCAGCTTGAGGCTCTGGTCAGGCTTGCTGAGGCGAACGCAAAGCTAAGACTGAGCGATAAGGTGAGCAAAAAGGACGCAAAAAATGCAATAGAGCTTCTGGATTACTGCTTAAGGCAGGTTGGTTTTGATAGAGAAACAGGAAAGATAGATATTGACAGGATAACCAC
>DATDWE010000115.1:0-3330 GCA_035289765.1 Candidatus Nanoarchaeia archaeon | reverse complement strand
GACCTTATGAAAGGCACAGGATTCTTGAACTCCCACCTCACGACATTGCACCACTGGTTTATCTTCAATGGAAGGTCTCTCCATGACCTGATCCATTTCTTATAGGAATCATACATCACCATCTCTGATGTCGGCCTTATGTCAAGCCGTTCTGCAAGCTTTGACTCCCCTGTGTGTGTGACCCAGGCGACCTCTGGCGTGAATCCCTTAACATGCTCCTTTTCCTTGTTGAGAAGCTTCTCTGGGATGAACAATGGGAAGTATGCATTTCTTACCCCCCTTTTCCTGAACTCCCTGTCCATGAACCTCTGGACCTTCTCCCACATCTCATAAGAATTAGGCCTGTAGACATAGCATCCAGAGACATCTGTGTAATCGACCAGCTCAGCCTTTATTATGATCTGGCTGAACCACTCACCATAGTCGTCCTCTTTTTTGGCTGTGATGCCTATTTCCCTGGATTCCTGCTCTTTTTTTTGCTGTTTTTCTGCCATATTGACTCTCTTTTGATGGTTTTATATAAATATTTTTATGAGAGAATGCATTAATAATCCCGACTCGCAAGCTCGTCTGGGATTATTAAGCATTCAAAATCCAATTTTGCCGACTCGTGAACTCGTCTGGCAAAATTGCATTATTGGATGAGCCCAGGAGGATTCCCACCAAGGGTCTTGTTCCTTGATCCCGCCATCAAGTACCGCACTCGCTGCGCTCGGCGGTACGAATAATGAGCCCAGGAGGATTTGAACCCCCATCCACCGGTGTCCTGGAGCAGGTAACTCATGCAAAGCATTTCATCGCAGCTGCTCACCGAAGCCGGTAGCACGATCCAGGTTATGCTATGGGCCCAATGATTAACAAGAAAGGATTTTTATTTATAAAGGTATCCTTGAACAACAACAGAAAAGGATTTGTCCCTTCCCTTACTTCCTTCCCTTGAAAGGATGCTCTCCTGGGCCTAACCAGAGATAGTCATGCTCCATAGAAACAGTTTTCTTGTATATTCTAAGGTAATAATATATTCCAAATCCTATGATGCCGATGGCTGCAAGGATAATCAAGGCTAAAATATAAGGATTCAATATATCACCTCTGCGTTTTAATCAGCTGAACTATTTCTTTCCGAGAGTTATCTCGATTGTGCTGACCCTTACCTGCTTGCCTTCATTGTTCTCAAACTCTTCTGAGTCAATATCTATTCCTTTGACATCCACTGTCCCTTCAAGAAACCTCTTGGATGCCACTTCAGCCACATCAACTGCCCTGCTGATAAATTTCCCCCTGGCCTTTATTATCACGTTGTCTGCGTTCTTTGTCGTAAACTGCATCACTACGCCAGTCACATAATTCATGAAAGGCTTGTTGCCAATAAAGATAGAGTTGTCTTCTGACATGCTTTTCGCCCCCACTGTCGTTGCCTGATAAGAGAATCTATGCTTCTCTTCTCTTGATCCTTGTCAAGTACCCTGCTATCACGTTCCTTATCTTCTTTGAAGGAAACTCCATGAATCTCTCTGCCTGCTTCTTATTCCCATCAAAATCTGCTGAAAACTCTTCACCATGCGAGCTGATAAGCTCCATAGTCTTTCTCTTTGCCAGTTTTGTCTTTATTCTTCCCATAGTACCCCTATAATCAATGTTATGGGCTTCAAAAGGGCCAGGATTTATAAATGTTTTGGGGTTATTGATATAATCATATATGGGGTAGGGGTTTACTACTGCGCAGCATTTAAAAACGAAACCTTTATATATTTGCATATTAATCTAAAATAACATAAATGTTTAAGTTTTGACAACTTCATAAGGAGGAACTAACATGGCAGGTTTTTTTTCAAAGTTAAAAGAGAGATTGACAGGTTCTGATGATTTTGATGTACCTAGCGAGATTGATGAAGGCTATGTCGAGCTGTCCACAGAGAAGGAAGACGGCAGCCATGCAAAGATCACTGTAAGGCCATTCATCCTTGAAGACTTTGCTGATGTGAAGATAATCCTTGACTCAATGAGAGAGGGATACACTGTCGCTCTTGTCAACATCAGGCCGCTCAAGGACAAGGATCTTGTTGAGCTAAAGAGGGCTGTAGGCAAGCTCAAGAAGACAACTGAGGCTATTGATGGAGACATCGCAGGATTCGGAGAGGACTGGATCTGCCTGTGCCCGTCATTCGCGCAGATATTCAGAGAGAAGAAGAAGGAAGTCAGGGATGTTCGCTCTGATGAATTCTGATTTTTTCTTATTTATTGTATACTTTTTTCATAGCCTCATATGAGGATTCTGTTTGCACCCGATTTAATTGATTATTGTGCTAATCTTTCCTAGCCTCGCCTGATTCTACACAATTCCGACGTGGCGAGGTTGGAAGCAAGCCCTGCTGTCAGTATCGCAGGGCGTCTATCGACACCCGGCCAATGTCCATCCTTGAAGCGATTGTTGGACGGGCTTGGAAAGAAGTGCACTGCAAGGAAATCAGCAGAATGCAGTAACCTGAACTTTCATCAAAAACTTTATATACCCTCTTCTCTTATTTTTTCCTATGCCAGAAGACAAGATTGATACCTTGGAAGGACAGGAATGCCCTGTGTGCAACAGCAAGACATGCACACTCACACAGATGGACAGGCACATACCTTTTGGCAAAAAAGATATCCTTATTTATGTCTTCTCTATGACCTGCTCAAGCTGCAAGTACCACAAGGCAGATGTTGAGTTTGCAGAAGAGCATAACCCCATAAAGATCACGCTTGACATTGACAAGGAGGATGACATGAAGATAATGCTTGTCAAATCAGGCGAGGCAATAATAAAAATACCCCATATCACGACAATCGAGGGAGGCCCTGCATCAAACGGATACATCACTACAATAGAAGGCCTGTTCAATAGGGTGAAGAAAGTGATAGAGATGGCAAGGGACTCTGCAGAGGATGACGAGGAGAAGAAGAAGGCAAAGAATCTCCTCAAGAAGATTACAAGGATTATGTGGGGCCAGGAGAAGTGCAGGATCATAATCGAGGACAAGACAGGGAATTCTGATGTTCTTTCTGAGAAGGCTGTCAAGGGCAAAATTTAAATATAATTCTCTTATTCAACAGCTAAAGGGGGCAAAAAGTGGTAAAAATAGGCATAATAGGGGGCTCTGGCCTTGACAATCCTGATATTCTTGAGAATGCAAAAGATATGAAAGTAAAGACACCTTATGGAGATCCTTCTTCACCCCTGAAAACAGGAAAGATAAAGGGAGTTGATGTTGTCCTGCTCGCAAGGCACGGAAGAGAGCACACAATACCACCTACATTTGTCAACAACAGGGCAAACATCCATGCGCTGAA
>DATDWE010000114.1:0-2839 GCA_035289765.1 Candidatus Nanoarchaeia archaeon | reverse complement strand
GGCGCAGATGGCAATATTCCTTATGCGATCCTGCTCTTTCATGAGCCTTGTTACCTTCTCAACCATCTTCTCTCCCATTTTTATGACCTCACATCTCTATTTGATTATTTTTTGTCTGATTTCCAGAACCATTCAGCTTTTTTGACTTCTTTTTCCTCAATCGGATATATTGTATGCACAAGCTCGCCTGGCCTGAACCAGAGCTTTATCTCCCTCTCAGCCTCTTTCTCATTCTCAGAGGCATGGACAACATTCTCAAAGACTCCTTTTGAGGTTATCCTTCCGTATTTCCCTCTTATTGAGATTGCCTCTGCTTCTTCCGGGTTAGTTGCTCCTGCAACATCTCTTACTTTCCTTATTGCATCAGGTCCTTCCCAGACCATTGCCAGCACTCTTTTTGTGTGATATTCTCCCATGATGTACTTCATGAGCTCATCAAAGAACTTAGCCTCTCTGAGATGCTGATAGTGCTCTTCTGCAATCTCCCTGTTGACCCTGACGATCTTGGCGCCCATTATCTTGAGCTTTGTCTCAGACAAGGCTGTGATTATATTTCCTGTCAGCGATTTCTTCAGCCCGTCAGGCTTTATGATCACAAGCGTCTGCTGCCTGTCTGTCTCTCTTTCATCTGCATCAACCTGCAGATCATGGCCGTCCTTGTCCTGGCGCATCCTCTTTCACCTCAGGCCTTCATACCCTTCTTGACTTTCTGGTACTCGTCTGTCCATTTTGTCGTTCTGGGCTTTCTCTTCAGTTTCAGAAGGTTTTTCTCGCATTTCTTTGAGCAGAAATTCAGTATCTTGCCGTCTGTCTTCACAAATATTTTTCCTGTTCCCTTCCTTATTGTTGTTCCGCAAAATGAGCATAATGCCATTTTATGATGACCCCCTTCCCTTTTTATCAAGAGGCCTTGCCTCAAACTCGGTCTCTCTCAGCATGAGTATGTCTCCTACCCTCACAGGCCCTTTCACATTTCTTCTCAATACCTTCTCTTTGTCCCTGCCTTCAAGGATCTTGCACCTTACCTGTGTTGCCTCTCCTCTTGATCCTGTCCTGGCTATCACTTCCTCGACCCTTGCAGGTGTCGCGTCTGTGAAGGACACTCCTCCTTTCCTCTCTTCCTGCGGCTGAGGAGCCTTCTCTTCGGCCTTTACATTCTCTTTGATGTTCTTTGTCTCTGCCATTTTGGATCTACTTCTTTGAAAGCTCTGATATGACCTTCTTTGAATCTCCTTCCTGAACGATTGCGACTGCTGCAGTGCCAACTCCAAGCCCTGCTGCTGCCCCAAGCTCCTCTTTTGAAGGAACCTCAATGCACGGAACTCCCTTCTCCTTTGCAAGCAGCGGGATGTGCATTGTTATCTCAGGCGGCGAGATATCCTTTGCTATCACAACAAGCTTTGCCTTTCCTTTCTCGAGAGCCTTAGTCACTTCATTGGAGCCTTTCCTTATCTTTCCTGTTCTTTTAGCTAATTCAATAGCTTCATATGCCTTTTCAGTATTTTCAGCCATTTTTATGCCTCCTGTATTATTATAAGGTAAGAATGATTATTCTATACCTCATTCAGACCCAGGCACTGCCTGAGTCATCATAAATCACTGGTAATAAGGCAGAATAAATGGGGTATTTATAAAGATTATGTATTCCATCTGTTAATCTTGCACTTGATTTAATTAATTATTGTGCTGACTCTTCCTAGCCTGGCCAACAATGAGCAGAAACAATTGATATTAGCCAGGTGTCGCTGCTTTGCCTTTCTAAACCTATAGCAAGGCATGGCTTCTTCACCTCGCCACTGCGGGTCATTAGGATTGTGCTTTTTAAGGAGCATTGAACTATTTCAGGAAACTTTAGAATAAAGAAGCATATGGAGCAGGGCCGAGCATAGCGAGTGACCTGCACTAATCTACGTGTGCACGGAGTAATGCCGTGCAACGGGTCAGGCGAGGCTAGGAAAAAATGCACTATCAAGATATAATCCAAGTGCAATCAGCTTGCTGAACCTCACTTCTTTCTCCAGTCCTCAATCGCTTTCTCAAAATCCTTTTCATTGAAGAGCAGCCAGGGCTTTCCTGAGAAATAGATGTGGCTCTCTGTTTTATCCCAGAGCAGGAATCCTCCAAGCTTCTTCTCTGTACCTGTCTTGATCAGCATGTCTGGAGGTAGGAAATATGATGAGTAGATGTTGTCTTTTATTGCCTCCTTGTCAATGGCTTCTGCGTCAAGCTTTCCTGCCTGTATTCTCCTGCCCAGTATCCTGCACGCATCAACAATCTCTTCCCTTCCGTCATAATTTATGCAGAGGTTGAGGAAGAAGCTGTCATAATCCTTTGTCTCGTCGATTATCGCCTTTATTGAGTCAATCGCTCTTCCTGGAAGGTCATACCATTTTCCAAGTATGGATATCTTCACCTTGTTCTCATAGACCTTGCTGTTGTTCCTCAGGCCATCAAAGAATTCTATAAGCTTGTCAATGATCGCCGGGAAATGCTCTGAATTCTTCACCTTTGATGTGAGCACATAGGCAGTTATTATCGGGATGTTCATGCTTATCTGCATGTCAACAAGCCAGTTTATCTTTGAGAACATCCTTTTGTAGAGCTCTTCAGTACCAAGATGATGGGTTTTTGCATATGCTGCCTGGCCTCCCATGCTGATGGCTACGTGCTTTGGTGTGTCTTTAGCTCCCAACATTCTGGTCCTTTTCTGTAGTGTATCTACTCCCCTATAATAAACACACAATCTTTATATATTTTGCTGTTCTAATGCCTTTAAAATGCCTTTAGAGCTGTTTTTCGCAATTATCATTGTCATTGTACTGCTGATAGGCTCATATAC
>DATDWE010000113.1:0-5885 GCA_035289765.1 Candidatus Nanoarchaeia archaeon | reverse complement strand
AAGCAGTTCTGCCACACTGACTGGGAGACCCAGAAGAGAAGCGTCTATGAATATAAAGCTTGCATACTTGACAAGAAGGTCCCTGAGAGCGGAAGCAGCTATACAGAGATTCTTGAGGGAGCAGCAGGCAGCCAGATCAAGAAAGACTACTGCGGCTGCAAGTCAGACGGCTCTGTTGAAGACTGCACAAACAGGATATGCAACCTGCAGCAGGGAGTGTATGCCTGCAGGGCATAGCACAAATATAAATTTGATAACATAGAGCGAGATTATATGGGGCGATTTAAATGAAGGAAAGAAAACAACCGAAACCTCTGCTCTACACATCCCTTCTTGGGCAGTCTCTTCTTGAGTCATATGATATGTTCGCAGACTGGCTCTTCATCCTCAAGAATGCTGTTGTTGATCTTGGCTTCTTCATCATATTTGCAGTGATATACACATTCTATTTTAATCCTAAGATTGTGGAAGTCCAGAGTTCGCTCACAACCCTCATGTCGCAGATGAGCGCAAACATCCCTTCAGACAGTTCAATGCCAACACAGGAGGCATTGATCGCTCTTTCATCGCAGAAAGAGTCATTCACCCAGGCATTTGGCAGGCTTGCCTTCTTATTTTTCCTGCTGCTCATATTCATCTATGCATTGTGGTGCATATTCCAGGGGACAAGCTGGTGGCTTGCGCACAGGAAGCTCAGGCACAATGTGGGATGGTACAAGTCTGAGCAGAGATTCAGCGCTCTCAGCCTCATCTGGGCTGCCATATTCCTGGTCCTTTACATAATCATTGTAAAGATCTCTGCCTTGCTCACAGTCGGCAGCATAGAGCTTGTGAGCGTTGAGCTTCTTGCAAGGATGCTTGGAGTGGCGCTCCTGATTGTGCTATATTTTGCATCCATCTCATATTCCTTGCTCGACATTAAGCTCAAAGAGGCACTGAAAGAAACATTTGTTATAGGCATAAAGAAAGCAGCAGTGGCAATTCCTGCATTCCTTCTCATCATTATAAAATTCTATGTCCTGTACGGGCTGATCATGCTCCTTGGCCTGGAGCTTGTTCCGAAAGTTGTCCTTGGGCTGATATTCTTCCTTCCGCTCACAGCATGGGCAAGGCTGTTCATGGGTGTGGTTGTTGAAAAAGCACCGAATAAGAAATAACTAATACTAAATACAATGTTACTAAGCAGCTTTCGGCAGTCCGGGATGCTCTGGAGCTTCTCCTTCACCTAGCTCTTTCTTTTTCTTCGCAATCTTCTCTTTCTTCTTCTTGGCAAGCTCTTCTTTTGCATAGATTTGTCCTTCAACATAATCAGATGTGACTGCGCCCTTGCCTTCATTATAAATTCCCAGCAATCCTGCAGCATGCTCTACTTTCATCTTTTCTTCATCCACAAGATCTCCTGCTCCGGTGTATTTTATGATATGGGGGATATGCTCTTTTTTGAGATGGCTTCCAACAAGTGTGGACAGCTCTTTACTCTGCTGTTTAATAAGACCACCTACTTCTTTATCATGTTGTTGTTTTGTGTAGCCACTCTTGGTCTCATGGATCATGCCCTCAAGAGCACCTTTTGTTGCGCCTGTGTAAGCTTTCATGAGTATATGCTTCTCAAGGTCTGTCTCTCCTTTCAGATCGCTCTTCAGAGCGGATTTTGCAGCGCTGACATAATGCCCAATAAGAGTATCTATGAACTTCTGTCTTATATCATCATCTTCAAGAAGTTCATAATCCACATTTCCCTCTTGGTTCCTTAGTGCCTTGTCAACTGCTTTTATGTATGCTTTGCTGTGCTCAATCTCAGTTGTATTCAGGAGCATGTTAACCTGATTTCTTTTTTTATAGAATTGTTCGATAAATTCTGGGGTCTCTTCTGGCATTATTTCACCTTAAACGTATACAATCACTATGACAGAACATTATATGCTTTAATATAAATCTTTCGCTTTTGCAGAGTGAGAAAATGCCCTAAACAGCCATAAGACAGCAGAAAACCTCTTATTGAGGCATATGACTTTTATGTCACACTAATGTGTACTGTATGCTGAGAGTATTTATAAATAATGCTTGTCACCACTGCCTGAGTGACTTTATAGGACCATTATATGCTTTTTAGGCCCAATATAACCGAATATACTAAATTATAAGAAACAACTAAAGATAATCTATCTGAGGTGCAATCATGGCAAAGAAGGAGAATAATGATGAAAAGCAAAAACAGCCAGAGGCTGTGCAAGCACAGGCCAGCCAGCAGCCAGGTCAGCCAGCAGTTCCAACCCAGGAAGAGCTTGAGAAAAAGCTTCCAAAGGATGTCCAGGAGAAGCTGAAGAAGATAAAAGAGAAGCTTGATGATTTCCAGAAGCAGATTGTGAAGAAGTTTGACAAATACATAATGGGTGTCTCTCTTCTTCCGCCTCCAAAGCCGCAGCAGGGAGAGCAGCCTGACAAGAACAGGATCCATGTGCTTGTGCTTGTTGATGATTCTGACAGCCAGAAGATGTCAAAGCTTGAGCTCAAGCAGAAGCTGACAGTTATAATCCAGAAGATTGCAGAGGATATTGACAAGAACATCGTTCCGCAGACAGTGATATTGTCAGAGCTCTGGCAGTCATGCTATGATGCGAAATATGACCTTCTCCAGCTTATTGCAATGGGAGCTCCGATCTATGATCTCGGCATGCTTGCTGCGATAAAGATCGCAGAGATCCACAAGACAATGGTGCTCAAGAAATTCGAGAAGTACATTGTCAGCTATGTCCTTGCAGGAAGCCTTGTCCAGGGAAAGGCGACAAAGACATCTGACATTGACGTGTTTGTCGTGATAGATGACACAGATGTGAAGAGGATGACAAGGGCAGAGCTGAAGGACAAGCTCAGGGCCATAATCATAGGCATGGGCATCGAAGCAGGAGAGATGACAGGCATAAAGAACAAGATCAACATACAGGTCTACATCCTTACAGACTTCTGGGACAGCATAAAAGAGGCTAACCCGATAATATTCACTTTCCTGAGGGATGGAGTTCCTTTCTATGACAGAGGGATATTCATGCCATGGAAACAGCTCCTGAGGATGGGAAAAGTGAAGCCTTCAATGGAGGCAATAGAGATGTACATGAGCTCAGGAGAGCAGATGCTACAGAGAGTCGGGGCAAAGCTGAAGGATGTCGCAGTCGAGGACATGTTCTATGCTCTTCTCACTCCTTCGCAGGCAGCGCTCATGCTCTACGGAGTGCCTCCTCCAACACCAAAGGAGACTCCTGACCTTATGAGGGATATCTTTGTCAAGAAAGAGAAGCTTCTTGAGGATAAGTTTGTCACAACGCTTGAGAAAGTGATCAAGATAAGGAAGGATGTTGAGCACGGCGTAAAAAAAGAGGTCTCAGGAAAAGAAGTTGACGAGCTTCTTGACGCATCTGACAAGTATCTCAAGAGGGTAAAGAAGCTCTTCGCCCAGATAGAGAAAATGAAGGAAGAGGAGTCAATGCTCAATGTTTATGACACCATAGTCACAGTCATAAGGGACATACTTAAGATGGAGAACATCGAGAAGGTCAAGGCCGATGATGTTGTCAACATCTTCGAGAAAGAACTGGTGCATGCAGGAAAGATCCCTGAGAAATTCCTCAGGATGCTCAGGCAGATAGAGAAGGCAAAGAAGGATTATGAGGCAGGAAAGCTCACAAAGTCAGAGGTTGAGACAGTCAAGAAGAACTCCAGCCAGATCATAAAATTCCTTGTTGAGTACATACAGAGGAAGAGGGGAAGGGAGATTGAAAGGGCAAAGATAAGGGTCAAGCATGGAGAGAGGTATGGCGAGATCCTCCTCCTTGAAGACACAGCCTTCATAGTCCATGACATAGACCATGAGGAGAAGGAGCTCTCAAAGGCAGTGGTAAAGCCTGACGGAAGCCTCGGGATAATACAGAAATCCTCAATGGAGGAGCTCGAGAAGCATCTTGCAAAATACCAGATACCTCCTAAATCCTTCATCAAGGAGCCAATCTTTGAGGACCTGAAAAGGGTCTTTGGCAAGGATGTAGAGGTCCTTATCAATTATTGATTTTTTTATATGTTTTTCTTTTTATATGCTCTTATTTATTCTATTATTCCTTAGGAGACTTGCACTTAATATTAATCTTTTTTGTGCACTCCTTTCAACCTTCCATTCGCCTTAATCACACAAGCAATAGATATGGCTCATGCCCTCTTCACTGCCTTCCAGAACTTACAGCGAGGCCCCACTTCCAACCTGGCCACGTCGGGATTGAAGTGATCCAGGCCAGGCTTGGAAAGATTAGCATAATCATAAAGTTAATCAAGTGCAAACATTGTTCCTAGGCGAGGCTAGGGGAAAGTGCACCATAACCAAGATATTCAAGTGCAAACATCTCTTAAATTGGTCATATATGGTCCCAATGCAAAGGTTTATAAACTACCCTTTATTTGGGCCTTCTAGTAACACCTAAAGGACTTTAAACGGTTTCTTGGATGTTATATATCGGAGGGAAGCAAAGATGGGAGAGTTCCAGAGAGAAGGCGGCCACAGAGGCGGCGGTAGTAGAGGCGGCGGTAGTAGAGACGGGGGTTTCCGAAGAGATTTCGGCCCTAGGGAGATGCATAAAGCAACTTGTTCTGAGTGCGGGCAGGAATGTGAAGTTCCATTCAAGCCAACAGAAGGCAAGCCAGTTTATTGCAGGGACTGCTATAGAAAAAGAAAGAATTTCTGATTCTTCTTAATATAGTGTAGTTTTAGACGCATTTTTTTCTGTTTTTTTATTCTTTATTTTTATTATACATGTTATCATCTTATTCTTATTATTCACATCTCTATTATGATCCTTTAGAAATACCGCAGGAATCTTATCTTATAAAACAATCTTATAGAACATAAATAATCAAGAAATGCCTTTTGCCTTTCTCCTGTACATGCCATATTTATCCTCAGGAGAATATTTAGGCGGCTTTGGGTTGAGCGTCTTCTTCCCGCAGTGCTCTTCCTTCATTGTATACTTCCCGCAGACAGAACACCTGAGAATGTGGTTCATCATGCTCCCTCTCTTATGAATTCTGCCTTTCCATCATGCTCTTCAACATACTCGATGATAGAATCAGTGGACTTCTTAAGATCTCCCTCTGCTGTCTTGTAGTCTTCTGCCTTGACAGATATGTTGAATCTTCCTGCGCCCCCATAGGACATGGATATGTTGCCAGCCTTGCCCTTCTTCAGCGCGTCCTTTATCACATTGATCCCTTCAGGATCATAGCTCTCTATCTTGATGATCCCCCTTATCTCCACTTCAGGAGGTTTTATTCTGCTCTTTATAAGCTCATCAAGGGATTTCGCAAGCTTTGCATCAAGCTTCAGCGCTGCCACAGAGAAATTTCCTGCCATGATATCCTCAAAGCATGTGTACAATGAAGGGTATCCCTCAAACACAGCATCCTTTATGCTGCTGTAGACCTGTCGCATGTCCTTGTTCGTCTCCTTGCATGCCAGCTCAAGGATCTTCTCAGCCTTCTGCTCCTGCTTCAGCTGGCTGTTCTTCTCCCTCTTCTGCGAATCAGTGACCCTTCGGAGGCTGAGGTCAATATGGCCCCTCTCTTCATTTATCCTGAGGACCTTGCATATGACTTTCTTGCCTTCGACAACAAAATCCCTGATGTTCCTTATCCTTCCAGGAGAGATCTCAGAGATGTGGATGACTCCTTTCTTGTCTTCATATTCATCAAGAAGGGTGAACACTGTATTGTGATGCACCTTTAAGACTGTGCAAAGAACAACTTCACTTTCCTCTGGATAACCTTTCTTCTTGTACAGCATATTCATTCCCAGAACAGAAGATGTTCAGGCTCTCGCTCTCTTCAGGCATTCACTCAAGAACTTC
>DATDWE010000112.1:0-3541 GCA_035289765.1 Candidatus Nanoarchaeia archaeon | reverse complement strand
TGAACTTCTCAGCAGCCTTCTTCAGACTGTCTTTGAAGAGATCATATTTATCCATTAGCATAAATGCCGGCTCTATTGCTCAGCATACATCCTGATGCTCTTTGCGTCAAATTTCCAGCCAAAAGGAAGCACTTTGGTCTCCTTGTAGTATTTTATCAGCCTTTTGATCTTTGACTCTGTGAGCTGCAGGCCCCTCAGGGCAGTCATGTCCTTCTTGTTCTCCTCCATGTGCTTCCTTATCTGCACAGATCTCTTGATAAGATTCAGAAGGTCTTCAGGAAGCTCCTTTGAAAGGCCCTTCTCCTTTATTATCTGGGTCACCTTCCTTTTTGTGATGAACCTTGAGTCAGGTATCCCATAAGTGTCCCTCAGGATGAGGCCGATCTCTGATGATGACTTGCCTTCTTTTGCAAGTTTGAATATCAATAGCTCAACCTCCTTGGGCTTGTATCTTATCCAAGTCCTTGATTTGCTGACAGGCTTCTTTGAGCCTGACTTCCCCTTCTTTCTTGAATACATTCTTGCCATTTTCATTCCTCCGGGAGAATAAGAACTGTTTCCTATCTCCAGCATAAGCAAGCCTCTTGGACCGGCTTATCTCTTGATATCATATACGGGTCTGGGGGTCATTTATAAATCTTTTGGTGAGTTATCCGCAAAATGATATTGTAAGGTTGAGATATTATTGCGCCACGCGGTGGCGGTGCTACGGTCAAAATTGCTCTGCAATTTTGCCCTACTCGGCACTCCGTAGGAGCCAACCCTCGCCTCGCCGCACGCCACCGTGGCGCTCTACGTGACGGGGGACGCCCCCTACTGGGTGTCACGTAGGACAAATTCCGCAGGAATTTGGCCGTAGAGCCGCCGTGGAGGTGGCGTGCGGGAAATAACTCCTAATTTGACAGTATCTCTTTTGCCATCGCAATCTTTATATAATGCATTGGGCTATATCATATACATGATAGACTGGCTTGTCACCCTTGTAATCGTGCTTGTGATTGTGCTTATAGCAGTTTCTATAATAAAGGCAGCGACAAAATTCCTGCTCAAGCTTGGGATATTTGCCCTGCTGATATTCCTTGTCCTGGAGCTGCTGCATTTTGTGAGATGATCCCCGGATATTGCGCTCCACAGCATTACCTACGCCACGCTTCTCACTATGCACTATATTTATATAATCAGAATATCTCTGTCAGATAATGAAATACCGCAGGATAACTTTCCCAAAAGATGCATTTCCACACAACACAATAATTGAGTGGTGGTATTTCAACGGAAATCTGAAGGATTCAAAAGGCAATGAATACTCATTCATGAACTGCCTTTTCAGGGCAGACCCAAAAAAGGTCAAGATACCTTTCTTGAACAGGATACCTCTGAAGTTCATTTATTTCTCACATTCAATAGTGTCTGACATAAAGAGGAAAAAGACTTATTATGACATCAACCCCCTCCTGTTGAAGTCCAGCGACAGCTTCTCAAAGCCATTGTTCTTCATCAACTACACGCCGCCATCACTGAAAGGATATCTTAATTATGATATAGAGGAGATTGAGAGGTTCAAGTACAGGATGAAATCAAGATTCCTTGAGCTTGTGCTGGCCTCAAAGAAGACGCCCCTGCTTGAGGGCGGCAAAGGATTTCTAAGGCTTGGCTCAAGAGAGACTTACTATTACTCACTCACCAATATGGATACAGAGGGATGGCTGATCCTGGATGGAAAAAGGATAAAGGTCAAAGGCAAGTCATGGATGGACCATCAATGGGCAGATGTGCCGTTCTCAGCAGATAAATGGAGCTGGTTCTCAATACAGTTTGAGAATGATGTGGAGATGGTCTGCTTTGAGCATGATGACTGCAAGAGAAGGAGCTGTCTTGCGAGCATCATAGACAGGAAAGGAAACTCAAGGCATACAACAGAAGCAATGCTGCTCCCTGGGAACAAGATATGGAAAAGCCCTGAGACAGGAGCAGAATACCCTCTTTCCTGGAAGATAAAAGTGCCTGAATTCGGAGTGGACATAAAAGTTTCTGCTGTGCTCAAGGGCCAGGAGGTCCTCTTCAGCACAATAAACTATTGGGAGGGCGCAGTGAGGGTCAAAGGAATGCTCAATGGAAGAAAAACAAAAGCAAAAGGCTTCATGGAGCTTGCTTCATATCCCATGAGCAGATCCCTTCTGCGAAGATACAGGAGCAGGCTTGAGAGATCATTGAAGAATGAGGTCATTCTGGCAAAGGACAGGCTGCTTGACATGCACAGGTCTTTCATCTACAGGAACAACAAGAACCATAAAAAGTAAAAATAAAAAAAGAAATTATCTAATCATCATCCTCAACGCATTTGCCATTGGAGCACCTGTCTTTGCACCTGTACTCCTCTGTGAGGCCCCTGCCGAATTCTCCGTCACTGCAGTATCTCTCAAAAAGCGTTGCATCATCCATGCAGTTATCAACAAAGACCTCCATGAAGCCGTCAGTCACCTCTCCTGAGATGTTATATGTCTTCCCGCCGTCAGTGTCCTTGCATGGCTGCTTTGAGATCTCAAGGCATTCTCCGTCCCTGCAGAACTCACTGCCCGAGCATAATATTACCTTGTCCTCGCTTGCCATCCTGCAGTTTGAGTTTATTGTTCCAGGATAATCGCATCTTGGCATCTTTCTTGGAATCAGGATATTTCCCTGAAAGCAAGATGGCTCTCCGACTATCTCCTTGCCGCAGTCTGCATCACTGCTGCATTCCACCTTCATCTCCTGATCCTGCGCCTGTGATGTTGTCTGGTCGCTCTGCTGGCCCTGCGCCTTTGGCACCTTTCCTCCAGCGGTTCCGGGCTGCTTGTAATCGCACGCTGCCAAAAGCAGGACAGCTGCCATGACTACTCCAGCCATTATCAGAAATATCTTTTTTCCCATTTTTGTCTCACTCTAAGATTCTCACCTCTCCTCTCTCTTCTATGATTTCGCCTCTTTTCTTGAGGTCATCTATCATCTCTTCCCCATATCTATTTATTAGCTTGATCGAGTCTACAGGCCCGTTCCTGAGCTCATCCAGCAGACCCTTCTCCTTGCCTGCCTCTTTTCTGCTCGGTTTGCGCCTTTTTGCAAGGAAATCTCTCACCTCTTTTATATGTTTGCATTCTCCATGCATCTTGATCTCCCTGAACATGAACTGCGGGCAGCTGCAGAAAGGTTTTTTTATGTCAACCTCATAGAACTTCCCTTTCCTGCTAGAACTCTCAATGAGGTATTTATCTCCTGACTTCTTTATCTTTGAATCTGCCATGCGAATGCCAGACCTTTAAAACAACCCCTATAGTGCTTGTTTAGTGACTAAGCTATTTAAACTTTTTGTTTTGTTGTCCTGTACTTCAACAAAATTTATATAGTCAGTGGCCCCATCTTTTCCTTAAAAGAGGTGCCCATAAGCCAGACCTTAGGGTCTGGTTTATGCATCTAACTCTAAGCGTATTCAAGAACATTCGAGGTGCAAAGATGTCCAGGATAATATCATGCATTGCCATACTGCTGATGATTGCACTGATAT
>DATDWE010000111.1:0-5345 GCA_035289765.1 Candidatus Nanoarchaeia archaeon | reverse complement strand
TTTGCAGGCATGCTTGAATTCATCACAAGCTCCCTTATCTCTCCTGCAACCCTGTTCAGCTTTTCAGTGTCCTCAACATCCAGGCTTCCAAGAAGCTTTTGTATCTTCTCCTTTATGCCTGCCTCTGTCACGAACCTGTCATAGGCTCTTGCTGTCACAACAAATCCTTCAGGGACAGGAAGACCGATGCTTGCCAGCTCGCCCAAGTTGGCTCCCTTTCCTCCGACAAGAGGTATGTCCTCCTTCCTTATGTCTTTGAAAAGCTTTATATTTGGCATCAGACATCAACCTTTATGGCAGCATCATATCTCTTTTTGTCTATAAATCTTTCTATTTTAGGGCTGTAGACAACAACCTTCACATCTTTGAGGCTGAGAAGCTCAAGGTCATCATAGTCATCTATTATAATCCCCACTCTCTTGGGCCTTCTGACTATGATCAGCTCCTCTGCAATCCTTCTCTTGTCCTTTCCGTCGCAGACATCCTTTTTACAGCCATTGATCTTTCCTTTTTTGCAGAGAAGCATGTTTGTTTTCATGAAATCAATGCCCAATATCTCCATTATGGGATCCTTCCTTCCTTCAACAGAGAAATTTTCTGAGATCGCAGCCACAAACATGTGCGGATTCATACTTTTTATTTCATCATAAATCTGCTTCATCTCTGGATAAATATTCTTCTTCACAGTCTCCTTGCTGATGATGCACTCATCACAATCAATGCCAAGATACGCCGCTGTGTCTGCCCAGAGGCCTATTATTGTCCTGTTGCTCATTCTGCCTCCCAAAATATTCACAGCCACTCTTGTCAGGTTGAGCGCATGGAGAAGCAGGGCAGAGCCAGAGAGCACGAGAAGATTGTATAAATTATTTTTTCTCGGCCTGAAGCTGAATAGCCTTCTATAGATAACCTTTAGCACCTCAATAACAGTCTCCTTTGTCGTGAAGAACCCTTCTGCTCTGGTCCCAAAAAGACCAAGAAAATTATCGAGAAATATCCTGTTTGCCACAGCAACAGTCCTGTGGTAGATAAAGCTGTCGTCTATGTCAATGATAAGAAGGTCAATGTCCTTTAGGGATTCATCATCTTTCATGCAGCTTCCCTGTGCTCCTCGTGGGAATGGCCTCTTTTGTAATACTCCTGAGGGCTCTTGTAAAGTTTGTCAGGACTCTTGACCAGCTGAAGAAGTATTTTGTTCATTAGGTCATTTGCTCCGCTTGTTCCGAAGTGAGTAGACTCATCATGGTTTATTATGTGCACGCCTTTTGCATGCGTGTATGCTATGTCTTTTGGCCTCACAAGGCCATCTGCCTTGCCACCAACCATATAGACATCAACATAAGGCGTTCCCCTCTTGTAAAGGTCAGCTGCAGCTTTTTGGCCCTTTGCCTTGTCCTTCCTGTCAAAATCAATGTCAACAGCAAGGCCCAGAAGCTTCTTGCCTATTGTATCCATTGCAACAGCATGGGGAGTTGCAGCGACTGCATGGACCTGCTTTATGCCGTAATCCTTTATCCTCTTGTCTGTTGCCATGTACAGGCCTGTGTTAGCGCCGCTGCTGTGGCCCATATAAATATCCCTTCTGAACTGGGCTCCTTTGATTCCTGTCTTCTTATGAAGGCTGCCAATCTGATTGAAAGCCTGCTCTGTGGTGTACTCAGGGCCCTTGTCCTGATCCGCCTGCAGAAGGTATGGAAGGTATCCTTCTTTTTTAGCCTGGCGCGCAAGCCTCCACTGGTTTTTTCTTCCTTGTTTCACGCCATGCAGGGAGTAGAATATTTGATTCTTCGGGCTTGGATCTTTTTTCAGGGACCTTTCTGTGCCCCAGTTGTAATATTTAGCCAGCGGAGAGCCGATGACAATATCAACTGCGTTGTTTGCCATACTCCCAACATTCTTCATCGCCCTCCTCACTCTTGTGGAGAGCGAAGGCCTGTCAACTGCAGCAAGCCCTTCTTCCATGGGCTTTGTCGGAGCTTCAACAATCCTTCCATACTCATCCTTGTAGGTTGTCTTCTGCTCATATGGAGCTTTTGTCTGAGGGGAGAAATCAACATAAGTTACATTTCCTTTCTCGCCAATAACCTGCTTCTGCCTTATGAAAGAGGCTGGCTTGGCTTTCTCTGCCTTCACCCTGCTCTCAATGCTCATGAAGAATATTGTCCTTATCATTTTAATCAAATAAGGCAGTTATAGAAACTGCTCTATTTATAGTTTTCTGATAAAAAAGCAGGAAGAAGTCATTTC
This sequence comes from Candidatus Nanoarchaeia archaeon, assembly GCA_035289765.1. Classification (GTDB taxonomy): domain Archaea; phylum Nanobdellota; class Nanobdellia; order Woesearchaeales; family UBA12501; genus WJJV01. Next base: position 3,098 of record DATDWE010000111.1, on the reverse strand, counting down.
TTCTTCCTTATGAACTTGGCAGGAACGCCTCCCCAGACCTCATTTGGAGGTATCTCTCTCTGCGCCATGCTCCAGGGCTCTATTGTGGTGTTCTCGCCTATTGTTGTGCCTATCCTGACAAAGGCATGGTGCTTCAGGTGGCAGCCTTTCTTCACTCTTACTCTGCCGAAAACTGTCTGGGCTATTGTGTACTCATGGCCATCAAAATAGCAGTCGTCATCTACCCTTATGTTGTCCTCCAGTACAATCATATCGCAGTATATATGGTCAAACACAACTCCCTTACCAATATGCACATTCTTTCCAAGCTTCACTCCAATCATCCTGTAGAGCAAAGTCTTGAACCATGAGTGGGGAAGGAGCTTTGCCAACTCTATGATGATTCCATTATAGAATATCCTCAGCACATTCCTTGCCCTCCACCAGTCATTTCCTGCTCCTGCTCTTGTTCCTCCGTACTGTATCTTCAGGTAGCTCTGGTTTGGGTCTTTCTGGAATGCCTTTACTTTCTTTCTGAATTCTTTGTAATACTGCTTAGGATCCATGTCAACTTTCCTGAAATACTTATCAATCTGCTCAGGAGTGAGCTTGAGTATGCACTTGGCGGGTCTTCCCTCCCATATCTCTCCTTCTGGAATCTCATGGTCAAGCTCTGAGTTTAGGCTGACAATTGAGTTGCTGTTCACAACTGCCCCAGGCCACAGGGTGACTAATCCGCTGATCATTGTCTTGTCCTTGAGCTCAACTTTTCCGAGAGTGAGCTTCTTTCCCTCAAGCCTGTGCGCCCAGACACTGGATACTCCCCCTATCAGGGATCCTACACCCATATAGATTAGTTCAGGGAAATAAGGGTCAAAGCTGATATAATGCGGGATGCAGGCATCATGGCCTACATTCATCCCAGTTGTCCTTAGAAGCCAGTTCTTTATGTGCGAAGGAACAATCAATTTCTGGCAGAAGAACACAAGCTTATTCCACAACAGAACAGGCAATGGCTTTATGTTGAAATTCTGGTCATCAAGTGTTATCGTGACCTTTACTTTTTTCCCTGATATTATGTCCTGAACTGCTTTTTCAATCTTTTCTTTCTGGTTCTTTTCCATCTTAAACCTCCCTAATCTTCCTCACAATCCCTTTATCAGCGTCAACCTCAACAAGGTCTCCATCTTTCAATACCTGGGTGGCTGTCTTTGTGCCGATGACGCATGGAATGCCAAGCTCCCTGCTGATTATGGCTGCATGGCATGTCAAACCACCCTCATCTGTGACTATTGCAATAGCCTTCTTCATCGCAGGCAGGAATTCAGGCTGAGTCATGCACGCGACAAGTATCCTGCCCTTTTCCATCTTTGCTATCTCCTCTTCCCCTCTGCACACCTTTACAATGCCTTTTGCCTTTCCCCTGGAAGCGCAGCTGCCTTTGATTATGTCTGCTCCCTGCGTTCTTATCTGTTCTTTAAGTATTTTAATATAATCCTCAGCTTCCTTTCCTTTTAAGACATAAGAGCCCTGTTTCAGAGTGATAAAAACGCATCTTTTCCTTCTTTCCTCAAGCTCGTTTCTTATTGATGCAACATTCGGGAATTCTTCTGTTTTTATGTATCTCATTAGCTCAATGGGGATTCTTTTCCTTTTTCCCATCTCTGCCAGAAGCATGTCAACATAAGTGAGGCTTATTGTCATACACTCTTTCCTGTGGTCATGCAGCCTGAAGATGACGTCATTGATTGTGATGAGCTCTGTAAGCTCTTTATCATTGTATTCCTTCAGCAGCTTTTCTTTTCTTTTTTTGTTGTTCTTTATCTCTCCAAACTCTTTTATCTTCTTCCCTATATCAATATCTTTCTTCATTATCTCATCTATCTCTTTTATGAAATCATCCACTGCAAGAACTTTGGAAGAGGCATAGCCGTTGTTCTTCCAATAATACTTATTCTGGTGCTTTCTTATCTTTTCATAGATTTCAGGATATTTGCCAAGCGAACTCTTGCTTATAATCTTCAATCCCTTTTTCTTTATTTCCCTAACAATCCTGCACAGATCATTCTGCTCTATGCTCATGAAGCTATGCCATAATGGGGCAGCCAGTATCTTAAGAGACTCATTACCTTTCTCTCCTGCATGCTTCTCGACAAGCTCCCTTATCTTATTCTCTGTTGTAAGGGTAAATCCCTCTACAATGTGGGAAACAGCCAGAACATATTCATATCTATTGTCAACTTCTTTGAATATCTCAGACAATTCCCTGTCAGACTTCTTTGACAGGTCCATCCTGTCAACCTTCCTGTAGTAAGCAAGGGCTTTGTCGCAGAACTCCTTATCTTTCTTTAGAAGGAACTTAATATAATTCCTGTCTTTCCTGAAATGAGCAATAAGTTTCTTTAATATTGAGTAAAGGTCTTCCCACGCATAAAGGTAGTAACATTTATCCCCCTCAAAAAAGAAGATGATCCCTCCATAGCCATATCCGAGCGTCTTAGGCATAGCATTCACAGTAGACCTTGTTGAGCCATAAAGCAGTGCAGGCGTTCCATTAAAGCCCTGGAAATACCATTTCTTATTGAGCAGGCTTTTTATCTTCTGTCTAATATTCATTTCACTTTCCTCACAATCCCTTTATCAGCATCAACTTCCACAATATCGCCATCCTTAAGCAATCTTGATGCATTCCTTGTCCCTATCACGCATGGTATTCCCATCTCTCTTGAGACTATGGCAGCATGGCTTGTTATTCCCCCTTCATTTGTCACAATCGCCCCTGCTTTTTTCATCCCGACAACAAAGTCAGGCGAGGTCATGTTTGTCACAAGGACATCGCCTTTCTTCATCTTGCCGAGCTCCCTTGGATGCATCACTATGCTGACTCTTCCCCTGTAGCTTCCAGAGCATGCAGGCATTCCTTTGATTGACCTGCCTTCTTTCTTCAAGTTTTTCTTTAAGTCTGCTATGAACCTTCCTGCCTTTTCTCCGTCAATCAGGTCAATGCTTTTCCTTGTGTAATAGATGTAGCTCAGGTTCTCTCTTTTCTCCATCCTCCCTTTATCAAGTTTTTTTCCATCAATAAGGCCTTCCTTCATCTCATGCTCAGAGATGTACTG
>DATDWE010000110.1:0-6892 GCA_035289765.1 Candidatus Nanoarchaeia archaeon | reverse complement strand
ATGAATGTTTCAGTCAGCGGCAATGAGTTCAATGTGGCAAACTTCCTGGGAGAGAAAACGCCAAGGAAGCTGAAGATAAAAGACGGCGTAAAAGTGAAAGTTGAGGGAGAATTTGTTGTTGTGGAAGGGATAAGGAAAGAGGATGCTGGCCAGGTGGCAGCAAACATAGAAATCCTGACAAAAGTCAAGGGAAGGGACAGGAGGATATTCCAGGACGGCATATATATAATAGAGAAAGACGGCAAACAGATGGGATGATCATGGATAAAGAAAAACTGCTTGAGACAAGAAACAGCATCAAAAAGAAAAAGCCTGATTTCACTAGAAAGGACTCCAACAAGAAGAAAAGGCTTGGAACAAGATGGGTGAGGCCAAAGGGGCTTCATAACAAGCTAAGGCTTGGAAGAAAAGGCCACAGGAATGTTGTCAGCACAGGCTACGGATCGCCAAAAGCCGTAAGAGGACTTCACAGCTCAGGATTAGAGGCTGTCATTGTCAGCAATAAGGAATTGGATAAGATTGACCCAAAAAATCAGGGCATTGTGATATCAGGCACTGTGGGCATGAGAAAAAAGGCTGAGATAGTCAAAGAAGCCCAGAGCAGGGGAATAAAGATACTTAATCTGAAGGATTCAACATCCTTCCTAAAGAAAGTAGATGATGCAATAAAAAGCAGGAAAGATACAAGGGACAGAAAGAAAAAGAAGAAAGAGGAAGGGGAGAAGAAGAGAAAAGCCGAAGCTGAGAAGAAAAAGGAAGAAGGCAAAGGCATAGAGAAAGCAGTGTCTGATGAAGAGAGGATAGAGCAGGAAAAGACGAAAAAAGATGAAGAAAAAAAGGAAAAGGATAAAGTACTGACAATGAAGAAGTGATGATTATGGAATTAAAAGTTCAAAAAAGGCTTGCATCGCAGGTTTTGAAGTGCTCACCCAAAAGGGTATGGCTGGACGAGCTCAGGCTTGAAGAGATAAAGGAAGCTATAACAAAAGCCGATATAAGGGCATTGATAAGCAAAGGGGCCATCCAGATAAAGCACAAGAAATCCAAGTCAAGGGGAAGGAGCAGATTGCTGCAGAATCAGAAAAGGAAAGGAAAAAGAAGGGGCCATGGAAGCAGAAAAGGAAAGAAAACAGCAAGAAGCCCGAAAAAAGAAGTCTGGATCAACAGGATAAGGGCCCAGAGAAACCTCATCAGGAGATTAAAGGAAGGCAACAAGATAACAAAAAAGTCATACAGGGAGCTTTATAGAAAATGCAAGGGCGGATTTTTCAGAAGCATCCGGCACATGAAAGTTTATATTGAGGAGAGGAACCTAATAAGTAAAAAATGAAAGCCAAGAAATCAAAGACATTCAGCGTCCCCTTCAGAAGAAAAAGGGAAGGAAAAACAGATTACAGGAAAAGGATAGTTCTTCTTAAATCCGGGAAGGACAGGCTGGTTGTAAGAAAATCCATCAAGAATATAATAGCGCAGATTGTCAGATATGACCCTGGAGGCGACAGGATAATGGCGAGCGCCACATCCCATGAACTGAAGAAGTACGGCCTTAGCACTTTAGGGGGCAACATACCCGTTGCGTATCTTGTAGGGATCCTTATAGGAAAGAAAGCCATCAAAAATGGAGTAAAGGAAGCTATTAGCGACATTGGATCTTACTCATCTACAAAGGGCTCAAGAATGTATGCCGTCATTAAGGGGGCTATTGATGCCGGCCTTAAGATACCAGTCTCGCCTGAGATCCTTCCTTCAAAAGAAAGGGTTGAAGGGAAGAACATAGAGGCATATGCAAAGATTCTTGAGGAGAAGAAGATAACAGGCCCTTTTTCAGAATATCAAAAGAACAGGATAAAGGCATCAGAGTTATCCAAGTATTATGAAGGCATAAAGCAGAAGATTATAGGGGGAGCATGATGAAAGGAAAAGAAGAGACCTCAGCAGAAGTAAAGGACATAAAAATTCCTGAAACAGATATTGAGGACACCAATAAGATTGAAGCAGAAAAGGAGTTTATAGAAGGTGTCCCTGTAGAGCCCGAACAGCTCCTTAAAGAGCTGCCTGTCAAGAAAGAGATAGAAGGCTGGGTTCCTAAAACAGAGACTGGAAGGAAAGTAAAAAGCGGAGAGATAAAAACAGTCGAGGAGATACTCGAGAAAGGAATAAGGATACTTGAACCTGAGATAGTTGATGCCCTGATCCCGGATCTTCATTCAGAGCTGCTCCTTTATGGACAATCAAAAGGAAAGTTTGGAGGAGGGCAAAGAAGGGTTTTCAAACAGACCCAGAAGAAGACCCAGGAAGGAAACAAGCCAAAGTTCTCCACGCTTGCTGTGGTAGGCAACAAGAATGGCATCGTTGGGCTGGGATTTGGCAAGGCAAAAGAGACTGTTCCGGCAAGAGAGAAGGCATTCAGGAACGCAAAAATCAATATGATCAAGATAAAAAGGGGCTGCGGCTCATGGCAGTGCGGATGCAGGAGCCCCCATTCAATACCTTTTGCTGTAGAGGCAAAGGTCGGCTCTGTTGTTGTTAAGCTGATGCCGGCCCCTAAAGGAAAGGGCCTGTGCATACAGAGTGAGTGCAAGAAAATCCTGGATGCTGCGGGAATAAAGGATGTGTGGTCAAAGACACGCGGAATGACATCAAGCAGGGGCAATCTTATTTATGCATGCTTCGGCGCATTGAAGCAGCTTATGGAGATAAAGACTAAAGAAGAACACAAAGAGATATTGGGAATACAAGAGGGAGCTATCAAAAATGAGTGAAGCAAAAACAGAAAAAACAGGAGTCAAAGGCAAGAAAGTATTAGTTGCTGTGATACTTGTCAGAGGCCTCATTGACATCAAGGAAGGCATAAAAGACACTCTCAAAATGCTAAGGCTATTCAGAAAGAACTATTGTGTTGTGATAGAGGACAGCGCCTCCAGCAGAGGCATGGTGAACAAAGTCAAGGATTATACCACCTGGGGAGAGATAGACGAGCCCACATTGAAGCTTCTTATAGAAAAAAGATCAGAAAAAAACCCAAGGGACCCCAAGAAAACAAAGGCGTTCTTCAGGCTTCAGCCCCCAAGAAAGGGCTTTGGAAGAAATGGCATAAAATATCCCTTCTCAAAAGGGGGGGCGCTCGGTTACAGGGGAGAGAAGATCAATGACCTGATCAAGAGGATGTTATAATGACGACTCACAAAAATAAGAAAGTGACAAAATACAGGGGCTCCAAGACCCATGGCGGAGGAGCCATGAAGAAGAGGAGGGGCGCTGGCAACAGAGGAGGAAGAGGGAATGCCGGCTCTGGAAAGAGGGCAGACTCAAAAAAGCCATCTATCTGGGCTGACAAGTATTACTTTGGAAAGCATGGTTTTAAGAAAAAAGGAATTAAAGAGAAGATTTGTGCAGTAAATGTCGGCTACATAAATGAGAAGATAGATTCATTAAAGAACAAAGGGCTGGCAGCAGAAAAAGGAGGAGTTTATGATATTGACCTGTCAAGAATAGGATTCAACAAGCTTCTTGGCTCAGGAGAAATCTCAAAAAAGGTGGTCATAAGAACCAAATATGCGGTTGAAAATGCAATTGAGAAGGTCAGCAAAGCAGGAGGAAATGTAATGCTGCCTGAGAAAAAAGAAGCTCCGAAGCCAGACAAAGCAAAACAGGAAGGGAATAAAGAAGAAAGGGAATTAAAAGAGGAGTAAAAATATGTCCTTTTTCAGAACAATCCTGATGAACCTCCCTGAAGTGGAGGGGCCTACACAGAGAAAGCTTTCATTCAAGGAAAAGCTAAAATGGACAGGCATCATTCTAGTGACTTTCTTTGTTCTTGGGTTCATTCCGCTTTTCGGGCTTGGCCAGAACTCGCTGGAGCAGTTCGAATTCCTTTCAGTCATACTTGGTGCTGAGTTCGGCTCGATAATCTCTCTTGGTATCGGCCCAATAGTCACTGCATCCATAGTCCTTCAGCTTTTGAACGGCTCAGGGATATTGAAGTTCGATCTTAGGTCTGAGGAAGGAAAGAAGACATTCCAGGGAATCCAGAAGCTTCTGTCAATATTCTTCATATTGTTTGAGGCAGCAATCTATGTCTTCATGGGGGGACTTGCGCCTGACCCTGCATTGAAGGGCTCTCTGATTTTCCTGGATCTGGAGCTGATAATAATATTCCAGATGTTCCTTGGCGGTGTGGCAATACTCTTTATGGACGAGATAGTATCAAAATGGGGTTTTGGATCTGGTGTAAGCCTGTTTATAGCAGCTGGAGTGTCTAAAACGCTCTTTATCAGGACATTCAGCCCGCTGCCTTCGCCGACAAACCCTGAATTCGCAACAGGAGCGATCCCTGTCCTGTTCCAGAGCCTTGCATCAGGAGCATCGCAGATGTCGCTGCTCATGGTTGCCGGGATCATATCCACAATTATCGTCTTTGTGATAGCAGTATATTCCCAGGCAATGAAGGTTGAGATTCCTCTGTCATTCGGAAGGATAAGGGGCCATGGGATAAGATGGCCATTGTCATTCATCTACACATCAAACATCCCTGTGATTCTCGTGGCTGCATTGCTCGCAAACATACAGCTGTGGGCAAGGCTGCTGGAAACCTGGCTGAACTGGAGCGGAGCGCAGAATATTGTCGCGTGGGTAAGTGTTCCTGGAGGAAATGAAGGCTTGCTTGGAGCCATCATCAGGCAGGGCTCTATTTTCATAGGTTGGAAGCCTTATGCCCAGGGCCTTGTTTATATGATCATAATGATCATCGGTGCTGTGATATTCAGCTGGTTCTGGGTGCAGACAGCTGGAATGGACGCAAAGACGCAGGCAAAGAATATAATCTCTTCAGGACTCCAGGTCCCTGGTTTTAGGAAGGATGAGAGAGTGATGGAGAGGCTTCTTGACAGGTACATCGGACCTCTTACAGTCATGGGTGCCATCACAATAGGATTTTTGGCGGCTGTTGCTGACCTTTCAGGGTCCCTGGTGCAGGGAACAAGCCTGCTGCTCACAGTCATGATTGTCTACAGGCTGTATGAGGACATAGCAAAACAGCACATGTATGACATGCATCCAATGATGAGGAAGTTCATGGAGATATAAGATGGCGTTTTATGAGTCAATCAATTTCATTCTTGATCCTGTTCTCAGCCCTTTCATAAGCCTTGGACATTTCTGGGCTGTCTTTCTTATTTCTTTGATAATCGCATTGATAATAACCCTGGTCTACAAGTGGGTCACTGACCAGGAGCTGATGAAGACGCTGAAAGAGGACATAAAAGCACTGCAGCAGGAGATGAAAAAGCTGAGGGACAATCCATCAAAGATGATGGAAGTGCAGAAGAAGGCCATGGAAAAGAACATGAAGTACATGATGCACTCGATGAAGCCGACGCTGATAACATTCCTGCCTATAATACTGATTTTCGGATGGATGCTCACAAATCTCGCATATGAGCCCATTGCTCCTGGGGAGAGATTTGATGTCTATGTGTTCTTTGACGGAGATAAAGCAGATGAGGCAAGCATAATTGTGCCAGAAGGCATGACATTGCTTTCAAACAAGACAGCAGCAGTCAGGAAGATAGGTGCAGGAGAGAAACTGCTGTTCAAAAACACTTATCTCACAAAAAAAAGATACAGCGGATTTCTTGAAGAAGGGAAGGATGTGTATTATGCTGGATGGAGGCTGGAAGGTGCAGAGGGAGACTATAATCTGGAGTTTGATGTGGAAGGCCAGCCTTACTTTAAGGACGTGAAGATATCAGAGAAGAGGTACATCGAACCGATCAAGGCAGTCGATGATGGTGTTGTGAAAGGGATTGCAGTTGATGAAGGCCAGCTTATTGTGATTGATGTGCTTGGCTTCAAGATGGGATGGTTCTGGGCTTATATCATATTCTCCATAGTCTTCAGCATGGGCTTGAGGAAGATACTGAAGGTTTATTGATTCTGGATATTTAGGCCTTATGAAGCGGTTGTATGGGGTTTAGCACATATGACGTGTTGGTTTCAATTAATGCTCGGCGGTTCACCTGGATTAAACTTATAGATACCTTTTTATAATTGTGTATCACTTATGAAGATATGGATTGGAAAGAATTTTTCAAACTGAAGTGGTACAAGATATTAATTGCCCTATTTATGTTTATCATTCTATTTGGACTCACAAACTTTATTGATTCATGTGTAGGAGGTAAAATCTGTCCATCTGGGACAGTGAATTATCACCCTCCTTTTGGTTGTTCTTATTATCCAGATTGTATAACTGAATCTAAGGCAACTTTTCTCAACATAATCCATAGGGGCCCAATTTATTTGTTCGAACTGGCAATCACTTATTTTATGTCTTGTTTATTCTTCATTCGTTCTGCTTTAAAGAAAAAGGTATCTTCTGGTGGTGAACCGCCTGCACCTTAACTTCTCGGATTTTTATACTTCATTAAAAATCCTAGACCCCGCCATCTCTGTTCTGCTCTTCTCTGAACGGCCCTTTTTCCTTCGTGACTCATAAATTTGCCGACACTGCAATCCGTAAACACTTTATCTTACCATCTCCTCGAACAATATTCCTCTCGCCTTTGCCAGAGCCAGAGAAACAACATAATTCTTCCCTTCTGTCTCCTTGAGGTCATCAAGGCTTATGAAATACCAGCCAGAGCTGTCAGACATGTTCAGGCTGAATCTCACAGCAACCCATGGCTCTGCGCCAAAAATCTCTGAGAACTTCTTAAGACTGGCTATCTGCTCTGAGGAGATGTACTGCTTATCAGAGCTTGTTGACTTGCACTCTATTGCCAGCTTCCTGAGAGCATTGCCTACAAGAAGATCAGGGCATGGATATTTTATTGCCCCTGAGGCAGGGGCTCTCATGGCCACAAAGCCATTGCCCCAGAACTTATGGAGAAGC
>DATDWE010000109.1:0-5218 GCA_035289765.1 Candidatus Nanoarchaeia archaeon | reverse complement strand
CCATAAGCAGCATTGCAGAAAGAGCATCAAGGCCTGTCCAGTTCCTGGGCCGGCATTCTTTCCCCCTCTATTTCATACACATACCTGTGATGTTCGGGGTGGCGTACGCTCTTTATCTTATTCTTTGATTTATACTACTTTATAGTAGTTCAAGAACGAAACATTTATAAAACACTTGTGTTCGTGTTTGATATATGAATCTTGCTGAGTTGCTTATTCCATTGAATCAGGCTCCAAAGAACATTCTTCTAGGAGTGATACTTGGCGCATCTACTGCAGTTAGCAGAGAACAGGCCCGTGATCATTTCAGCAGACTTGTGACTGATGGCGGCTGGATCCCTGGAGTGGATGATATCAGCCACCATATGACTTCTTTTTATGACCTGGGCATAATCAGGCGTGAGGATGGGACTGGATCTGAGGATTCTCATGATAGATTCTCTAAAATAGGTGAGTATACTCTTACAGACAGGGTGTGGGCAGATTTGGCATTGTTCATGCTGGAATTCGAGATTAAGAACAAGAAAAGCTGGTTCAATATTCTTGGCAACTGCAGGATAAATGGGGGGCGTGTGATAAGTCCACTGGAGAACAGGATAAAAATAATTGAATCCCTTTATTCTGGCAAGAAGACCATCTTGGAGATCTCAAATGAGACTGGGATTAGGCCATACCAGGTAACCAAGAATCTTGAGGTTCTTGCTAATGCAGAAATCTTATCTGTCCCTGACAATAGCACTCTTGACAGCAACACCTACAGCATCCCTGACAAGAAAAAGTTTGAGAAATACTTTGAGGAGAAGCTTCCGGATGCTGTGCAGGGCGCACTCTCTTATTGCTACCGCCGAAAGGATTTCAAAGTGGATGATCTTGTTGCTGATGGAACAAGCAGATCAAAAGGCTACCTTCTGAGGATGCTTGGCAGGATGGAGAAGGCAGGTGTGATCACCTCAAGATTTGATAAGAAAACAAAGGTGTATTCATTGTCTGAAGAATACCTCACTGATTCAGGAGTGAAGAGAAAAGAGCTGCTTGAATCTCTTGTGATAACATTCTTGCCTATGTCAGATAAAACCATGTTCTGGTTGTATCAGGAAAAGATGAAAGGAAGCAGTAAACCTTGGAGATTCAGGACAAACGACATTCGGGAGTATATGGAAGACCTGAAGATTGAAGCCATGCGAAGGAAATTGAATGCCTTGGTTAGTGGGGGATACCTTCATATGGATGTCAGCTGTGTTAAAGACAAGTTCTATTCACTAACTCCTTTAGGTTATCGTGCCTGGGAACATCTGCTTGAAGCACAGAGATTCTTTGAGGACCGTCAGGAATCACGTGTTACAAAATATATCTCTGTTTTCTCAGGAGATAATACTCTGGAAGGGAAATCAGCTGGAGTGACAGAAGCAATGCAGCTTTACAGGCCTCACTGTTCTTTTAACAAAAGAAGGAGTCCCGAACACTATCGATTTATGGTTGCGCAGGCCGTAAATCATGTTGCAATGACAAAAGATGGGATCCTAAAGAGCATGGGTATAAGCCCAAGCGGAACAGTTCAGCTCAGGAAAGTATTTAAGCAGATGATTGAGGATGGTTCAATATCCTGTGATACAGGAAAATTTGAATACACCTATTCCCTGACCCCTGAAGGGAGAAAAAAATATCTTTCCTGATCAGGGCTTCCTGACCATATAAACTCCTTCAAGCCTGTATCCCAGCTTCCTGTAATATTCTCTTGCGCCAATCCCTGAAATTACGACAATCTTCTTCCTGCCATTTCTCTTTGCGATATTCTCAGCCTCTTTCAGGAGCCTCTTTCCTATTCCTGTATGCTGCACAGCGCCTTTCTTTCCCACACTAACTGCCTTGCCATAGACATGCAGCTCCCTTATCAGGGCAGAATCTTTTGTTATTTCCTTCCTCAGGCTTTGCGAAGGAAACCTAAGCCTGCAGAAGCCAAGAAGGCTATCTCCTTTCACAGCAGAGATAAAAAACTCCTTTCCTTCTGAGGCATCATAATTAAGCGTCTTTATCCTTGTCCTTCCTTTTCCAGCAAGCCTTCCGATCTCCCTGCACCTTATGCACCTGCATTTTATCCCTCTTTTCCTCATCTCCTCCTGGATCAGCTGCCTCAGGTTTGTCCTGTCAACGCCTGCCTCTGTCGCATAAGTCGGGATATCCCTCTGCACCCTCATTATCCTTACATACTCTGGGCAGGTCTTCTTGAACTCAATGATTATCTCTGCCGCATCTTTTGTGCTCAGCGGAAAGAACTTCTTCCTCTTCCATTCATCGTGAAGTTTTGTGCCCTTCACGACCATGCATGGATATATCTTCAGCATGTCAGGCCTGAATCTTGGGTCAACAAAGAGCCTCTGAAGCCCGACAAGGTCTCTTGTCTCATTCGATCCTGGCAGGCCGAGCATGTAATGGTAATTTATCTTGAAACCAAGATCCTTCAATGTCCTTGTTGCGTCTATGCTGTCTCTCACAGAATGGCCTCTTTCTATCCCATCAAGAATATCATCATACACAGACTGAACGCCCAGCTCTACTCTTGTGCAGCCAAGCCTCAGCATCTGCTCTGCATGCTCTTCCTTTGCATAGTCAGGCCTTGTCTCGATTGTCATTCCTATGCATCTTATCTTTGCTTTTTCATTGAGCTTCTGCTCTTTTTCCAGCATTGTCTCTCCCTTGAGCTTCCTAAGCTTGTTCTGGATATTCTTTGTCCTCTTTGGATCGCCAACCCTGCCAGGCAGCCCAAAGAAGTCCTTGAAAGCAATAATATCAAGCTCACCTTTCCTGAAAAACAATCTTGAGAAATCATTCATTGCTTTGAAACAATACTTGACAAAATCATCCTGATATTTTTCAGGAAAAGAAGGAAACGTCCCTCCCATTATTATCAGCTCTGCTTTGTCAGGTGCATGGCCTGTGACAATATACTGCTCCAGCCTGTTGAAGACCTGCAAGTAAGGATCAAATCCAGCCCTTATGGCTCTCATTGTAGCAGGCTCTTTTCCGGTATAGCTCTGCGGCACCTCTCCAAAAGCAGAATCAGGGCCCCCCGGGCATATTGCGCACTTGCCATGGGGGCATGGCATTGGCTTTGTCATGACAGCAACAACAGCAACCCCTGAAAGGCTTCTTGTAGGCTTTGTCTGCAGCTGCCCCAAGTACTTCACATCTTCAGGCCTGGCATTCAGGAATATCTCTATGTCAGTCGGAAAACTACTGAGCTGATATTTCTTTGCAAGCCTTCTTTTCAGCTTTGCTATCTGGTCTTTAGAGAGCCTCCTGATTCTCAGCTCTGAAATAAGATCATCAAAATATTCTTTATCCATAAGAACTTGAAGAAAAGGCTTATTTATAAATTATTACCTAAATCACTGTTATTATGGATCTCCATCTTCTCCCTTTCCCTTATTTCGGCATTTATTGCAGCCTTCTGTATGTCATTGAAGAACATTATTGAGGATGTCACTATGATTATCACGGCAATCTCAAAGCCAGAGAGGGACACTGTCCCAAATATCTTCTGTGCCTGCGGCAAGAATATCACAAGTATCCCAAACAGGGCCGAATATATAATCCCTGCATTTATGTAGATGTTCTTCAGGCTTTTCAATGAGAATGAGGCCTCATCCCAGCTCTTTGCATTGAACACATGGAACAGCTCAAAGAATATGAGGGAAGCGAATGCTATTGTCTGCGCCCTCTCTATTGTGCCATGCCTGATCACAATCTCCCACATGTATAACATTATTGTTCCAAGGACTATGAATGGCACGACCTGGGCTATCTTGAGCAGCAGATAATCGCTCAATATGCTCTCTTTTGGGTCTCTTGGCTTCTGCTTCATTATATCCTTCGGAGCCTCTTCAACGCTCATTCCAAGAGCAGGAAGGTCGCCTGTGATGAGATTGACAAAAAGGATCATTATTGCAGTGAGCGGAGGGCTCATTCCAAGCAGTATTGCTATGAAGACAAGCAGCACTTCTGATATGTTGCAGGCAAGGAAGTAATACATGAATTTTCTTATATTGGCATAGATTGTCCTTCCCTCCTTTATTGCATTTGCTATTGTGGTGAAATTATCATCCTTTATTATCATCTCAGCAGCCTCTTTTGCAACATCAGTCCCCCTTTTTCCCATTGCTATGCCTATATCTGCTTTTTTCAGCGCAGGAGCATCATTCACGCCGTCTCCTGTCATCGCCACAATGTGCCCCAGCTTCTGGAGGGTCTGCACTATCCTCAGCTTGTGCTTTGGCGTGGCCCTTGCATAGACACTGACGCTCTCTGCTATCTTCTCAAATCTTCCATCATCCATCCTCTCAAGCTCGTGTCCTTCAAGGATGAGATCTCCCTCTGAGAATATGTCCAGATCACGCGCAATGGCCTCTGCTGTTGTCCTGTTGTCCCCTGTTATCATTACGACCTTTGTTCCTGCTTCCCTGCACATCCTGACAGACTCCTTTGCATTAGGTTCCGGAGGATCCCTCATCGCGACAAGACCGACAAATATAAGGTCTGATTCGACATGCATGATCTCATACTGCTTGTGCTTGTGCTCCTTGAAAGCAAGCCCAAGGACCCTCATGCCTTTCCTTGCATACTCCTCATTCTTTTCCAGTATCCTTTCCTTGAACTTACTGTCTATCCTCTTGACAATCCCATTCTGCAGGCAGAATTTTGCCTTGTCCAGAAGAAGCTCAGGCGCGCCCTTTGAATAAACAATAGGCTTCTTGTCAACCAAATGCACTGTGCTCATGCATTTTCTCACAGGATCAAAGGGATGCTCCTTTATCCTTGGCGATCTTGAATGCAGGACTCCTTTTTCCACTCCTGCTTTCTTTGCGAGAACTATGAATGCCCCTTCAGTAGGCTCTCCCTCGATGTCCCATTCTTCCCCTTTCTTCTTCATGTCTGAATTGTTGCAGAAGACCCCTATTTCAATAACCTTGGAAATAGTTTTGTTCTTTGTCGGGTCGATTGCCTTGCCTTCAAACATGAAGAGCCCTTTTGGGTCAAAACCAGTCCCAGTGACATGGACTTCTGCGTCAGATGTGAATATCTTCTCAATCGTCATCCTGTTCTGGGTTAGAGTGCCTGTCTTGTCAGTGCATATCACAGTGCATGTCCCAAGAGTCTCAACTGCAGGCAGCCTTTTTATTATGGTGTTCCTCTTGGCCATCCTCTTGACTCCAAGCGCAAG
>DATDWE010000108.1:0-6183 GCA_035289765.1 Candidatus Nanoarchaeia archaeon | reverse complement strand
ATAGGCCTTGCAGGCTCTTCAATAGCCCTATTATCATGGCATTATCTTAGAATAAAGAAGGTCTTCCTGAGATTTGAGTTTATCCGTTAATCCATTAAAGAGATTTAGAGGTGCTGAATGAAGGAATTACTGCCGCAATATTCTTCAAGTTCTTCATGCGCAAGGAGATCATAAAATGACTGTCAGAATAGGCCCTGCTGGAACAGGCGGAAATTCTCTTGAGGGAATCAAAGAGGTAAAAAGGCTTGGCCTTGATGCCTGCGAGATTGAGTTTGTCAGAGGAGTTAGGATGTCCAATGAGCTTGCAAAGAGGATTGGGGAGGAGAACAGGAAACTTGGGCTTGTGCTGAGCATCCATGCGCCATATTACATAAACCTGGCCTCAGATGACAGCGAGAAGGTCGATGCTTCAAAGCAGAGGATACTTGACAGCTGCGAGAGAGGCCATCACATGGCTGCAAAGTACATTGTGTTCCATGCTGCGTTCTATGGGAAGCTCTCTCCTGAAGAATGTTACCAGACTGTTAAGAAATCAATCATTGATATGCAGGAAGCAATAAAGAAGAAAGGATGGGATGTTGTACTCTGCCCTGAGACAACAGGCAAGAGATCACAGTTCGGCGATATCGACGAGCTCATCAGGCTGAGTAAAGAGACTGGCTGCGGAATATGCATTGACTTCGCCCATCTTGAGGCGCGGCACAACAAGGAGTGCGACTGCGATGAGATAGCAAAGAAGATAAAAGGGATAAAGCACAAGACTGCGCATTTCTCAGGCATTGAGTACACTGCAAAAGGAGAGAGAAGGCATGTGCTAACTCCAATGAGCAAGGCAAAGAAAATAATCGATGCGCTGAAAAAGAACAAGGTCGACCTCACAATAATAAATGAGAGCCCCGATCCTGTCGGTGATGCCCTGAAGATGAAGAGATTGGTCTGACTATTATCTCCATCCAACCCTCTAAAAATATCTTACAAGAACCTCACTATCAGATATGTGAAAGCAAGCGTGCCAAGCAGAGGCCATTTGTATGGATTTCCCACAAAGAAAAGCACGTACATTGCTGTGATGAGTATTATTATACCAAGCAGCAAGGTTCTTTTTAGAGTTACCTGATGAGCATTATATTCCCTTGCCCCGTATCCCTCCCAGGCCTCAAGGCTTTCATGATTCATCATAACCACCTCCACATCTTGTAAGACAAGCAAGGATATATACTTTCCAGATATATTATATATTTGGTATATACCTAACAAATTTGGTACCTTCAAAAGCCCATTTAGACGGTCGTGGGGCTGAGCAAAGCGAATGTGGTGAAAACCAAAGGTTTTCAGCACGCCAGAAATCTTAGATTTCTGAGCGCCCCACTTAGCATTGCACCCGAGGGTTGGTTTCAAGGGTTTATCCCTTGGAACTAAGGAAATCTTTGATTTCCTGTGCGTAACACGCTCTTACCAAAACCTATTTAAATATGGCTTAAAACATACGAATAATGCCCAATAAGAAGAGAATAATCCTGGATACAAACTTTCTGCTTATTCCAGCCCAGTTTGGTCTTGATATATTCACAGAGCTTGATAAAACGCTTGATTACAGCTATAGCCTGTTTATAATGGATAAAAGCCTTGAAGAGCTAAAAGAGGCCTCAAAACAGCAGAAAGGAGCCTTAAAAGAAGCTGTCAAAGTGACCTTATCCTTGGTAAAATCAATGAAAGACAACAACAAACTTAATATAATACCAGCAAAAACCAGCTATATAGATAGAGAGATACTTGAGACAGCTGATAAAGAGACTTTAGTGGCTACGCAGGACCTGGAGTTAAGGAAAAAGCTCCATGAAAAAGGCATAAAGACCATTGTGATGAGGCAGAGAAAACATCTTGTTATTGAGGGGTAAAAATGTTTTATAAGATAGAAGTCAATGACCATATAAGGGTTCCTCCAAAGGTATTCCAGCTTGAGACAAAAGACGCAGTCATACAGAGGATAAAGAAGAAGTATGAAGGATACATCTCCAAGGAGCTGGGCATTGTCATTGATGTGGCTGATGTGAAGAATATTGAAGAAGGGATAATAATCACAGGAGATGGAGCAGCTTATTTCAACACAACTTTTGAGTTATATGCATTCAAGCCTGAGATGCAGGAAGTTGTCCACGGCAATGTGAGGGATATCGCTGATTTCGGCGTGTTCATGAATCTCGGCCCGATAGAGGGAATGATACACATAAGCCAGACAATGGATGACTTTGTGAGCTTCAGCAAAGACAAGGTGCTCACAGGGAAAGAGAGCAAGAGAAACCTGAGGGTCGGAGACAGGTGCAAGGCAAGGATAATAGCAGTGAGCTTCAAGGATGTCATGAATCCTAAGCTGGGCCTCACAATGAGACAGCCTTTCCTGGGAAGGATTGACTGGTCAGAAGAGAACAAAGAGGGGAAATCAGAGTCTAAATCAGAATCAAAGAAAGGCAAAGAGAAAGAGGCCAAAAAATGAAGAAGAAGGTCTGTAAGAGATGCAGGATATTCTATGACGGCAATGAGTGCCCGATATGCAAGGGAACAGTCACAGCAGGAGTGTGGAGAGGAAGGCTCTTCATAGCTGACAAGGACAATTCCACAATCGCAAAGAAAGTCGGCCTTGAAAGGAACGGCGAATATGCAATAAAAGTGAGATAAGATGGAGCTTCAGATAAAGAAACAGAGGGAGACACCGCTTCTTTCAAGGAACAGGGTGACCCTGATGATGGAATATGAGGGAGCAACGCCCTCAAGGCTTGAGTTCAGGAAGATGGTCTCAAAGCAGCTGAAGGCTCCTGAAGACCTAGTCATCATAAAGCATATTTACACAAGATTCGGCCAGAGCAAGGCAAAGGTCATAGCCCATGTCTACAATGACAAGAAGGACATGGAAAAGATAGAGGAGGAATACCTCCTGAAGAAGCACCAGAAAGAGAAGGCTGAAGGCGCAAAGGAAGAGGCAAAAGCAGAACAGCCTCCAGCAGCAGCCAGCGCAGAGTGATTATCATGGCAGAGAAACCAAAGGCAAAGAAGAAATCCAACAAAGTCTATAAGGCATACAAGGTAGAGGGCGGATCAGTCGCAAGGCTGAAGAAATCATGCCCAAAGTGCGGGACAGGAGTGTTCATGGCTGCGCACAAGGAGAGGACCACATGCGGAAAATGTGGTTATACTGAGTTTGCCAAGAAAGGAAGTTCTGAAAAGAGATAAGACTCTTTTATCTTATATTGTTTTTATAGTTTTACTTTAAGAATTAAGATATTTTCAATCCATCCCCTGCATTGCTATAAGATCTTCAGTTGTCAGCTTCTCTCCTCTTTTCATCTTCTCCTCGACAGCCCTCTGTATCTCTGACAGCCTCATCCTGTCCCTGTTCCTCTTCACATTATGCATCTCTTCCTTTGCCTCTCCTGCCTCAAGCCTTATCTTGTTGAGCTCAATCAGCTTCTCCTGGAGCTTGTCATTCACTTCCTGGAACTTTGCCTTTGCCTCAAGGAACTTGGCCATTGCCTCTTTCTCTTTCTCGCGCAGCCCGTCAATATCTTTGGATGATTCGATAAGGTCTTCATGCTCCTCCTGGCTTGTCTTTGCCTTGTTCTGTATCCTCCTGTGGATCTCGTCAGCCTTCTCCCTTGTCCTGTCAATCTCTTTTGACATTTCATGGACCTTCCCGAAAACAGAGCTTATCTGCTTTGACTCCTCATAGACCTTCTTCATGTCCTTTATCTTCTTCATGAGCTTCTGCTCCTGGTTGTAAGGAAGGCCCTCTGTCTCAATCTTGAACTCAAGCTTTTCAATCTCTGCCTTGATCATTGATGGATCCTCTTTTATCATGTGCTTTCTCATCATATCCTTCTTTTTCTTGTTCAGCTCTTTTATCCCCTCTATCTTTGACTTTATCTCCTCATTGAGCTGCCTTCTCTTTTCTTTAGCTTCCTTGACCCAATCTGTTATCTCGTCCCTCTTGCGTTTAGAACCCTTTATGCCCTTTATGAGGCCGATAATCTCCTTAGAAATCTTCTCCTTGTTCTGGAACAAGGACTCTTTTTTGTCATTCAGCGCATTTAGCTCATTCCTTAGAGCAGACACTTCATTCCTGCATTTGTTCAGTCTGTCAAATAGTTCTTTCTTATTGGTTTCTCTCATTCATACCACTTTCCATTGTAATAAGGGAGAGTGCTTAAAGGCACTCTTTAAACCAAAGTTTTCTTATCCGAACAAGGCTCCCAGTCCGGCAGCTGCCTGTTCCTGAGACTTCTTCTGGTCTTCAGCAGCCTCTTTCTTCTCTTCCTTCTTTGCCTCACCGCCTGCTGGAGCTGCAGCTGGAGCTGCTGCGACTTGCGCAACTGCTGCCTTCTTCACAGCTTCGTCAATGTTGACCCCTTCAAGAGCAGCTACTAAGGCCTTGATTCTTGTTTCGTCAGCCTTTACGCCTGCTGCTTCGAGGACCTTCTTGACAGTAGCCTCATTGATCTTTCCACCAGCTTTGTGGATCAGCATTGCTGCATACACATATTCCATCTTAACCTACCTCCAAAACTTGTTTTGGAGGTTCCAAAAATCCAAGATTTTTGATACCTCCAAAAACATTATTTCTCTTGACCTAAGGTCCATCATCATCTTCACTCTCTTTTGCCTAATCCTTCTTCTCCCCAGCAGCGTTCTCAGGAAGATTCAGCTCTGCCTTGAGAGCCTTCATCTCCCTCTCTGCTTTCCCGAGTATCTCTTCAACCATCTCATCAGCAAGTATGTTCGCTTCTCTTGCCAATGCCTTTGACTCATTCACTGCCTTCACTACCAGGAACTCTGTCGTCTCCTTTGTGAATATTCCTGCCTCAACAGCAAGATTGAATGACCACTGGTGAGCCTGAGTTATGTTCCTGAGATATTCCTCTTCATCAACAGCAAGTATCTTCCTCTCGTATATTGCGCCGTCCTCAAATATCGCAGTGATATCAAGGCCTATCTCCATCGGCTCAATGCCAAGCCTGGATAATATTGATGCTATGTTGGGCTTTATGACTTGGCCCTCCTTGACAACAACTGAATCCTCTTTGATTGCGACCTTTCCTCCCTCAACACCTGTCTTGATTCTTGCAGCGCCAAGCTCTCCTATTATTGGGCCTGGAGCAAATGGCGTTGGTCCAGCCCTCACAATGATGTCCTTTGGAGCTGTCTGCCCTGCCTTTGCTGGAGCAGGAGACTTGCTCTTGCTTATCAGCTTGTATATTGTGAAAGGATTCTCCTTTGTGAACAGCAATGCAGGCATTCCCTTGAGGTGCGGGATGATGTTTTCAATGCCTTTCTTCTCTCCCTTCACCTTCTCAATAGCCAGCTTCATGAGCCTTCTCTTGGTCATGGTGATATGGACCTTGCCCCTGAGCTGGGCCCTCATCTTCTGGAACTGAGGTGCTGGAAGGCTCTCCACATTGAGAGCTCCTACTATCGGATACTCCTTGAAGAGCTTCACAAGGACATTCACATTCTCTTTCTTGTACTGCGCAACATGCGCTTTCTTCTTTTCCATGTTCTTTCCAGCCTTGTCTTGCCTTATTTTATAAGCACTGGCTTGCTCATTGTCAATTTGAGGAAAATGCTCTTTATGTTGTTCTTATCCTGAGGAAGATGATGTATAAGCTGGTCATAAACTGTCAGAATATTGTCAATAACCTCTTTCTCGTCCATGCTCTCATTGCCTACAGGTATCTGGATCATGGGCCTTTCCTTTGCATAAAGCCTTATGGTCTTCTGCAGCTTGTCATACAATGGCTTGAGGTTGGCATTAGGAGGCACAACGCATCCTGCCTTTGGATTGGGCATCTTTTTCTTTGGTCCGAACACCTTACCGAATGCAGTAGCGACCTGCGGCATTATGTTTGCCTGGGCAATGAAGAAGCTGTATTCGCCTGCAAGCCTCTTGACAGCCTTCTTGTCCTCTGACAGCTTCTGGAATTCATGCTGGGCTATTGTCTTGTCGCAGATCTTTTCGGCCATTGGCTGCAGTTCAGGCCCGACAAGAGCGCATATCTTTGATTTCTTGCCCTTGCTGTAATGAATCTGGATATACGTGTCAAGCTGCTGTTCAGGTTTCTTCAGATCAAGATTCTTGAGATTGACCACAAGGTCATAACTCTGGGTGAAATTGCGCTTTTTAGAACTATCTTT
>DATDWE010000107.1:0-11450 GCA_035289765.1 Candidatus Nanoarchaeia archaeon | reverse complement strand
AGATAGGTGTTCTCAGGAGAAAGGCCAAGCTCTTTTATCACCTCATCCTGGATTGTGATGAAAAGGTCTGCAATAGTCTTCCTTTTCTTCTCAGGATCGCTGTAGCTCTTGACAGCATCTATGAATCTCTGCTCTGCGCGCACAACCTTCAGGTCAATTCCTGCATTCGTCAGGCTCTCAACAACCTCTTCTGTCTCTCCCTTTCTCATCAGGCCTTCTATGTAGACGCAGTGCACTTTGCTTGAGTCAAGAGTGTCTGATATCAGCTTTGCAACGTAAGAAGAATCAACGCCTCCGCTGACAAAGACTATCACATGATTGTCGCCGACCTTGTCTTTGACATACTGCTTTGACTCCTCAATGAAGTTCGCAGGCGTCCACTCCCTGCTGCATCCGCAGATATCAATGAAGTTTGAGATTATATCAAGGCCTTTTGGAGTGTGGGTGACTTCAGGATGGAACTGGACTCCATACAACTGCTTCTCATGATTTGCTATTGCTGCAACATGGTTCTCTGTCTCTGCTGTCACCCTGAATCCAGGAGCAAGCTTTTCCCTGTCCACGCTGTCGCCGTGGCTCATCCATGCTGTTATCTTGCCCTCAAGGCCAGAGAACATCCTGTTGCTGTTCTCAACCTGCACCTCTGTCTCCCCATACTCCTTTACCACATCATCGCCATGGAGTATTCCGCCTCCAAGCTGGTAGTTCATCAGCTGCATCCCATAGCATATCCCAAGGACAGGGATTCCAAGATCATAGACTTCAGGATCAATGGAAGGAGCGCCATTCTCATACACGCTTTCAGGCCCTCCTGAGAGTATTATACCTTTGACCTTTCCATCTGCAATCTGCTTTTTCAGCTCTTCAGTGCTGTAATCATTCGGTATTATCTCAGAGAAAACATGGTTCTTTCTTACAGACTTTGCAATGAGCTGGGTGTACTGGCCCCCAAAATCCATAACTAAAATCTTCTCATCCAGCATAGAAAAAAGCAAAACACAATACTATAAATACTTTTCCCAGCCTAAATCCCAACCGAACTGGGACAAAAGTGAGGCAATGAATATTCTCAGCAGAAATCCTAGCTTGCCGCTAGCCCACCACAAACCCGTCAATCTCTTCAAGAAATTCCTTCACATAATTCAGCTTCTGCCTGCTCTCTGCAAAGATTGTGAACATCTTCTCTCCTTTCATCACCTTGTCGCCTTTTTTCTTCCATAGCATTATCCCTGCTCCCTTGTCTTTAGGGCAGCCTGCAAGCCTTGATATCCTTGCGATTGCCCTGTTGCTTATGTGCCTAACCCTGCCGTTCTTTCTGGCAAAGACCTTAAGCTTATATCTCCCAAGCCTGATCTCCCTTTCATCAATGATCTTTGCGCCCTGAGCCTCAAGTATCTCAATAAATTTCCTGTATGCTTTCCCTGAACAGAGGATCTCTTTTGCCATTGCATAGCCGTGCCCTTTTCCTGCCTTGCCTGTCATCTCAAGCACAATGCCTGCCATGAGCAGGGATTTCTCGCACAAGTCTGTCGGCCCTCTTTTGTCTCCTTTGAGCAGCCATAATACATCCCTTGCCTCAAGCGCAGGCCCGATGCCGTTGCCTACAGGCTGGGAGCCGTCTGTTATTATCACCCTTGTGTTCATCTTAAGCTCTTTTGCCACCCTCTCAAACTGCTTCTTGAGGTGCTTTGCTTCCTTCATGGAGTCTATCTTCGCGTCCTTGCCAACAGGAATATCAATGATGACATGCGATGCAGACACAGAACCCTTCTTTGCCATTATTGAAGCAAGAAGCTGGCCTTCTGCATCAATGCTCAGGGGATGCTCCACGTTTATGATAGTGTCATCAGCAGGAGCAAGGTCAACTGCACCGCCCCAGACCATGCAGCCCCCTGTCTTCTTTACAACCTTCTTTATCTGGCTCATTGAAAGGGAGACATTTGTAAGGACCTCCATTGTGTCTGCTGTCCCTGCAGGAGATGTTATTGACCTTGAGCTTGTCTTGGGCACAGTAAGGCCTGCTGCGACAAGGATTGGGACAATGACCATTGTTGTCCTGTTTCCTGCAACCCCTCCGATGCAGTGCTTGTCAATTATGTGTTTGTTCTTGATTTTGAGCGTGTCTCCGCTGTTTATCATAGCCTTGGTAAGGGCCACAATCTCTTTCATGCTCATTCCGCGCATGTAATTAGCTGCGACATAATAAGTGAGCTCTATAGTTGTTATTGCATTGCTTACAGTATCATCAATTATCCTCTTTATCTCCTGGTAGTTCAGTTCCTTGCCGTCGAGCTTCTTCTTTATGTACCTGAGGGATAGGGGCTTCTTCTCAAGGGATATTGAGACAACATCATTGTTCCTGGCATGCAGCTTGGAAAGGACCTCCTCAAAAAGGCCTATCCTTCCCTGGGGCACTGCCTTGCCTGTTTCTGCAAAGTCTACAACCACTATCGCGCTTTTCTTCCCTTTCCTGAGCCTTATCCTGTCAGAAAGATGAAGGTCAAGCATAAGCGCATCATTCTCATTCATGACCACAATCAATGGCCCGCCTGTCGCCACATCCATGTCCTTGACAACAAATTTCATTGCTTCACCTATAGGTCCTCAAAGATCTCTGACTTCTCCTCATGATAGACATACAGGAATGACATGAAGAATGCGAGGATCATGGGCCCCAGGAAAACGCCTATGAATCCCATGAACGCTATCCCGCCGAATGCGCCGATCATTATCAGCAAGGGATGCATTCCTGACCTTTCCCCTATTATCTTGGGCTTCAGGACATTGTCAATCATGGATATTATGAAGGCTCCCACAATAAGGAGAGTCACACCTTTCCACATTATGGCATCTGATTCAGACAGATAGCCCTGTATTATCTGGAAGAGCGCCATTGGCAGCCAGATAATGCCTGTGCCTATAAAGGGCACGAGCGCAGCTACGGCCATCATTGTTCCCCAGAAGAAAGGCGATTCAGTCGAGCCAAGCAGGATGAAGGCGACTGTTCCCACAGCGCCCTGTATCAGCGCGATTATTATTGCCCCATATATTGTTGAATAGAACAGGTCATTCATCTGGCCTTTCAGGGAGGTCTTGAATTTTTTCTTCAGCGGGATGATCTCGCTGAGGTACTTCATTATCTTCCTGCCGTCCCTGAAAAGATAGAATGTGGTGAATGTGAAGATTATGATATTGATCAGAAGCCTGGGGATAGATGTCAGCAATGATTTTGAGATGTCAGACACAGCAGAAAGAATGCTCTGTCTTGTCTCAGGCTCCTCAATAAGGCCGGACAGGTAGTTTACGCTGATACAGAGGAGATTGTCACTGGCATCGCACTTTGAGTCCAGCTGAGACAGGGCTTCCTCAAAGCTGTTCTTCTCTTTGATGATGTCCAGTTCACCGAAGACCCTGGAACCGACAAACCACAGGAAAAGACCAAGCACAACCACTATCAGGAGCATCACAAGAATGGCGCTTATATTGTTGTTATTGACTCGTTTGTTTACTCTGTCGAACACAGGGAAAAAGATGTATGCCACAATGATGCTTGCGATTATGACAGTGATAAAAGGCCTTATTATGAAGAAAGAGAGCACAAGGAGTAGAAGAAAGAACGCCAGAAAAGCGTACTTCATGTACTTTTTCATGCCCTGAGTCACCTCTCAGCATGAAAATAGAATATTTGTTATATAAAGTTAGCGGTTCGGCTGGAGCTGCTGAAGAATTAGTAAGGTCAGCTATCAGAATATAATCCTATCATTCCCTAAGGATCTTTGCAAGGTGGACCTGCCTGTCTCCGAGCCTGAACTCATTCTCAACAATGCCAGACACAGAAAAGCCGCATTTTTTGTAGAACTCCTGCACAGGATCATCTGAAGCGTCGTCTGTCACGACATTGACCACTACAGGGCCAGCTGTATTGTTCAGCAGGTAACTGCAGATGTGGTCAACAAGAAGCCTGCCATAACCTTTTCCCTGCTGGGATTTGTCAACAGCCAAAGTCTCCAGCTTGTATGTTTCTGCTGTTCTGAAGCAGGTTATATAGCCAAGGATAGAACTATCATTTTGCGCCAAGAATCCTATCTGCTCATTCTTCAGCACCCTCTCCAGCTCTTCTTTCATCTCAGGCATGAAATGAGAGCTCATATTATCTCCCAATATCCTCAATATCTCTTCTCTGTCTGCTGACAAAGGATTTCTTATTTCCATCTTGCTATCTTTGATTTTATTCGTCCTCCATCTTGGATTCCTCCTTATCGTAAACAAACCCCATCTTGTGTTGCTTTGTTCTCAGGTCTGCTCAGGCCTTTATTCGCATAATCATCCGGCAGGTATAATGCCGGGCCTGTCATATTCAGCATCCCATCTTTCATGTCAATCTTCAGTGTTCCCCCTCTGTTGATGACTGTGACAGGATAATCCAGCCCCTTAACACTTGCTGCGACATAAGCAGAAGCTGTTGCCCCTGTTCCGCATGCGCTTGTAAAGTCACCGACACCTGGCTCATAGGTGACTGCCTTGATCTCATTGTTACCATTATGCCCATTGCCTCTGTTGGTGCTTGCAAAATTCACATGAAGTCCTTCTGGATGGCCAAGCTTCTTCATCAGCTTCTTATTGAACGCCGTGTATCTGCTTATCTTCAGGGCATCTTTCATAAGATCTGGATTGTTATAATCAAATCCATCAACAAGATACACAACATGGGCTAAAGAGCTGTTCACAAAATACACCCCATTCTTGCCATTTATCTCACAGAACTCTCTTGGCAGCCCCATGTTTACCTTTATGTTCTCTCCTACAACATGGACATCCTTCCTGCCGTCATCTGTCATTATTGTCATGTCAGGACCCATGCCATATGTGTCATGCAAGTACCTTGAGAAGCATCTTATGCCATTTCCGCACATGTCTGCCCTTGTTGCCTTGCCTGTCTGGCGGTCTATATCATAATACTTCATTGCCACAGCATCAGGAGCAGCCATCACAAAAAGGAAGCCGTCAGGTATAAAGCTGCCCTGCCCCACAACCCTTTCTGCATGCCTGATATTGAGCATGTCTATCTCTTTGTGCAGCTCCAAAATCTGCTCAAGGCATAGAAACTGCTTATTGTCAGGATTGTCCACTAAAATGAATGTATTCCCGCATCCGTGCATATTTTTGAGTTTCATTTTTGGTGCACTGGCTTTACCAGCCTGTAGTATACATTATCAGAGGTTTCTGGGGGCACTGCGACATGATAAGTGCCTAGGGATTTCATGGTTGGCTCAATAAACTCTTTGATATAAGATACCCTCTTTCCATCAAATCGGTCTGAGAATTCTTTGTCTGCCTGGTACCTCTTTACAGCCTCAAACAGAACTGCGTTGATCATGACATCATGAGATATCCCCGCCAGCCTGCACATCTTAGGGAAATCTGATGACTCTGGGTTCAAGCCAGGCAGCGGGTTAGTCTCAAGGAAATATATCTTTCCGTCATTATGCTTCTTGAAGTCCATCCTGTTATAATCCCTGCAAGAAAGCGCTGCCTGGGCTATTGCAGCTTGCGCTGCCAGGAGCACATAGTTTTCATTGAATCTTGCTGGCTGGCAATAATCAATATCAATCTCCTTAACGTCACTATCCCTTATCCTTGGACTCTTAGGAAGCTCTTTGAGATTCAGCTTCAATATCGGCAGAACCAAGTCACCCAGGATGCCTACTGTATACTCATCGCCATCAAGAAATTGCTGGGCCATGGCAGGCTGGTTATATTCTACAATAATCTGCTCAATAGCTTTTTTCAGCTGATCCACACTCTCAACAACTGAGTCCTGGGTCATGCCTACGCTTGTGCCTTCACCGACAGGCTTTACTATAAGAGGAAACACTTTCTTCAGCCTGCTGGTGAATCTTTCAACATCAGTAATATCATTACTCTTGAACACATAAAATGGAGCTATGTTTATGCCGTAATTCCTCAATATCTCTATTGTGTCGGCCTTATTCAGGTTGATTGCAAGAGCTCCGGCATCAGAACCAGTGAAAGGGATGTGCATCCATTCTAGCATTGCAGGGACGATTGATTCCCTGTTCCTTGTCCCAAATCCTTCTGCGATATTAAAAACAATGTCAATCTCTGGCCCTAGCCTATCAAGCTCGCGATAGATATCATAGCCATTATGCCTGTATGCCTCAATGGGCATCACCCTGCTGCCTGCTTTCTCAAGAGCGCTGACAACAGCATTTATGGTTGTAGGGCTGTCCCATTCTCCATATTTAAGATAATGCTCACGCTCCTTTTTGCTGCAATCAGGAGGGATCTGGTTGTATGTGAACCCCACTGTAAGCTTTTTCCTGTTATTTCTTGATGCCATATTACCCGGTTATTCTTAACATGCTCAATCTGCATTGAGATAATCTTAATTCCAGCCACTACTATATATTAAAGTCTTATGGTGAATATTTTTTATAAAATAGTAAGATTTAAATAGTATCTGCTATTATCACAAAACATGGCGCATAAACGCGAGAATAAGGAGTTCAGGCTGCTGTATGAGATGGACTCCAACTGCAGGAAGCCATTTTCTGCGATTGGAAAGAAGATCAGGATGAGCCAGCAGCTTATTAGCTATAAGGTCAAGTCAATGGCCAAAGAAGGCATAATCAAGGGAAATTACCCATTGATTGACTATTCCAGGTTCGGCTACCTTGATTTCATGGTGTTCTTCAGGGCAAACTATGTCAGCGAGAAGAACTTCGCTGAGCTCATTGAAAGGATGAAAAAGCACGATTCAATCACACAGCTGATAGAATGCGACGGGAAATATGATATTCTGGCAACCTTTGCTGCAAAAAACCCTTCTGCTTTCAATAAAACACTGAGGAAGCTGATTGTAGAGGACCCTGAACTGAAGAACTGCATGATCCTGCCGATGGTCGTCGAGCACCATTTCCTGAGAAACTATCTTGTCAGGAAGATAGGCGATGAGGATGTTGTTGTCGGCGGTGACAGGGAAGAGATCCAGATAGATAATACAAACATGAAGATAATCAAGCCATTGGTAGGGGGCAGGAAGGGAGTCATGGAAATAGCAGAGGCATCAAAAATAACCCCTAAAACAATAATCTCAAGGCTGAAATGGATGGAAGAGAAGGGGATAATAAAACAGTACAGGCTCCTGCTCAATCTCAGGCCTGAAGGCATACTCAGCAACATCCTCCTCCTGAGATACCTCAATGTCTCGGTTGAGAAAGAGGAGGAGTTCAAGAACTTCTGCAAGAGCAACCCCAACATAATAGAGTTCATAAAGACATTCGGAGAGTGGGACATAATACTGAATGTGGAGACCACAAGCATGGCTGAGTTCAGGAAGCTTTTTCTTGAGATAAGAGAGAAATTTGAGGATATAATAGAGGAATTTGACAACTTCAGGATATTCATGGTGCATAAGAAGCAGTTTCTGCCAACAGAAGCTTTTGAGAAGTTATGAGATAAGGTTTATTTCTGCACTTGATGACTTTGATTATTGTGCTGATCTTTCCAAGCCTCGCCTGATTCGCTGCAAGTCCGACGTGGCGAGGGAGGAAAGTGATGCCTTGAAGCAAAACAAGAGAGGCGGTGATGATGGCGCGCTGGGAAGACAAAAATTTCAAGGATTCTTCTGATTTATCCTAATCCGCAGAAATTTCTGGCTGACAGGGCAGGACTTTCGACTTTAGGCGCTTCAGCAGCGGGGAGAAAGGCTGCCCGTGAGCGCTGCCATGATCATCACCGCCGATAGAAATAACACTTCTTTTCAAATTGTTATAATAATATAAAAACTGTATGGGCCCGACCGGACACTCGCCAGCAACCTTTTCCTGTCGCTGAATTCGAACCGGCGACCTACACCTTGTAAGGGTGTTGTCATACCGCTAGACCACGGGCCCATAAGTGCTTTAAGAAGGGCGTTCATTTAAAAAAGTTTCTGTTATAGAAGGAGCCTATGGCCTGTACTCATACGCTGTGCAGCTCTGCACTGGCTCAAGAAGAAGCGCTCTGTTCGGGCATGTTCTCTCGCCTTCAGGCGTGTCTGTGACAGGTATTATTATTATCCTGTCAGTGCTGCCGTAATCTTCCCTCCATCTTGGCAGGTCCAGGACATACTCAACAAAGCTGTTATCATAAAGGCCGATGTCTGTAGATTCATAATGAGACTTGTCATTCACTTCAATATTGAACCACAGGCCTGCAATAGGGTCATAGCCTGAGTTCTTGAGGAATATCTTCACAAGGCCATTGCTTGTGTTGTGGCAGCTCTTATATCCAAGATTTATGCTGTCATCGCCGCATTTCACGGACTTTAGCAGCTCCTTCTCGCTCTCTGTCTCTATAGCAACCAATTCTTTTGGGGCCTCTTCCTCTGATTTAGGCTCTGTCTCAGATGACTGGTTGGTCTCAGAATCAGGCGCTATGATTCTAGGGTTTATCTCATCCTGCGAGGGCCTGCTTATCACATTCCCTGTGATATATTTTATGCTCGTACCTGAAGAGCATCCGCTAATCAAGAGAACTAAAAGTACAGCTATTAGTATTGATGTTGGGGACCTCATTTTAAAAATAGACTAATAAAAATAAAAAAACTTGTTATATCAATCAGCACCTGCTGACATGCTGTATGACACGCTGGTTCTTGCAGATGCTGTCAACGCCTGCCAAATTCATGACCGGCCTTATCTCAACCCTCTCAACACCTGTGAACTTGCTTACAGGCAGTGTAAGAGTTGCTTCAGCTCCGCCTTCAACAGCCATCATCTGCGAGTCTTCGCCTATCTTCTCGCCATTCATGTCATATAGATAATACTGGAAGCCTTTCAATGCTCCAGCGCCCTGGTGAAGTATTGTGAAATCAACATCACCGCCTTCTATAAGACTGCATGCTTTGTATCCTATTGTGGCTGACTCATCGCAGTTAGCCTCTTCTAAGTTAAGCACCTGAACCGGTTCCTTTGGCGTTGCCACTGGTTCTGTTGGCGCAGCCGGAGTTGGCTCTGATACTGGCGCTTCCTTAGCGCGTCCTCTGACAAGAATTATAACCACAACTATAAGGATAAGGACACCTATACCCCAAAGAAGCGTATTATCCTTCTTTACAGAAGCTTTTTCCTTTTTTGCCATATTACACCCCCTGTGTAAACTTATTATAACTGTTTTACCATAAAAAGTTATTAATAGTATTTAAATGTTTCTGTTTGTGAAACCTTTATCTCTTATATGATGTATATAAAGCATCTTAATCAATTGGTTCGCTGCCTCAGAATAGAAAAGTATTTAAATGTGGGATGCAATTATAATATGCAGATTTTGACATCATATGGGGTGATCCAATGAAAAAAACAGGGATTATAATATTCATAACATTGATTGCATCGATTATCCTGGCTGCAGGATGCCAGAGCCAGATTTCCCCCACAGACTCAGGAGGGATCAAGACAGACTGCCAAAAGGAAGAGAGCTACACTGCCCAGGTGCCTTACAATGAGACTGAGTTCTACTATGTCAAAGAAGGAGTCGGAAGGCCCTCATGTAATGAAGAGCAATACACTGATTTCACGCTCAAGGTAACATCTCTTGGAAAAGTATGCCAGATAACAGTGGCAAACACAGGCAACATAACAGGAGACTGGACGCTCAGGGCAAAGTTCATCACAACAGAGGCAGGAGGAGGCCCTAATTCAGAGCCGCTCACAAAAGAGATAAAGCCTGGAGAGACTGTGAAGTTTGAATATACATACACCCAGTCAGACACTCCAAGATCATGCACTAATGTCAATGACGAGACACCGTCTGTAGAGGTGTGCAAATACTCATTCTACCAGGATGTGAGAAAGAGCAGGACAATCACGAAATCCAGGGAAGAGACAAAGACAAGAATGGTGCCCTGCGATTAGAGCTTTTTGATTCTTTTTAATTTCTTATTCTTTTCTTTTTCTTGATATCTTTATTGCCAGAATAGGTTACATTATATCCTTAAGAAACTCTTCATCATCGATAGTCTCTTCTTCAAGAACTTTCTCTCTTATTATCTCGACAGTCGCTCCGTTCTTAAGAGTGTACTCAACCCTCTCCCATTCTATGTTAGGAGACCTGGCCATAGCTTTGATCTTCATACAGCACCCCCTTTCTGAGATATATATAGGTTTTAGAAGTATATAAAGTTTTGCCTGAGAACAATGTCATTTCACCTTTTCCCAACCACAAAGACCTTGTCGTTCTTCCTCACAATGCCCTTTATCTTCACGCCGGCATTCTTTCCCTTGCCTGCTTCGCTGACTTTTCTGTGAGAGACCTGCATTGAGGATACTTTCTGCTCAAGCACTCCTGTTGTGGGCCCCTGGAACATTATCCTGTCGCCTGCTTTGATGCCTCCTGCCTGCAGCCTTATCTCTGCAACAGAGTGCTTCTTGTAATAGTTTCTCACAACACCTATGAATCTCTTGACTTCTGTTGCCTTTGTTTCAGGGCTTGCCCATTCATTTATGGGCTTTCCAAGGTAAAATCCTGAGCTGAAGCCCCTGTTGTAGACAGTCTCAAGCTTTTTCATCAGCTTTGTCTTGAGCTGCTTTGTGAGCTTCTTCTCAAAATAAGCATCAATCGCTTCCCTGTAGCATTCTGTCACGACCTTGACATATTCCGGGCTTCTTGCCCTGCCTTCTATCTTGAACGCATCTATCTTTGCCTCAATAAGCTTTTCGATGAATGGAAGTGCGCATAAATCTTTAGGGCTCATGACATGATTCCTGCCAAGCTCAAGCTCATAGCCATCTTCTGTATCCTTGATTAAGTATTCTCTCCTGCAGGGCTGCAGACAATCTCCTCTGTTTGCGCTCCTGCCAAACACAAACTGGCTCATGAAGCATCTTCCTGATACAGAGACACACATTGCTCCGTGAACAAAGACCTCAACGCCTATCTTTGCCTTCTTTCTTATCTCAGATATCTGCTTCAGGCTGAGCTCTCTTGCGAGCACTATCCTTTTTGCGCCAAGCTTTTTGTAGAATCTTGCTGCCTCAGTATTGGACACAGAGGCCTGAGTGCTTATGTGCAGCGGAATGCCTGCTTTCCTGACTTCCTCGATCACAGAGGCATCCCAGCATATCACTGCATCAACCTTTGCCTTCTTCGCTTCCTCTATTATTTTATTCACTCTTTTCAGCTCATTGCTGTAGATGATTGTGTTGAGGACAAGGTAAGCCTTCACCTTCCTGCCATGGCATATCTTCACAACCTTCCTTAGCTGTCCCAAGTCAAAGTTCTTTGCAGTTATCCTCATATTCAATTCTTTCAGTCCAAAATATACAGCATCTGCTCCTGCATCAATGGCAGCCTTAAGGCTGACAAGATCAGATACAGGGCTCAATAGTTCTGGTTTGTCTGGCTTTGGCATATATTCGGCCAAGAGATAAGTTGTTTATAAATATTGC
>DATDWE010000106.1:0-2868 GCA_035289765.1 Candidatus Nanoarchaeia archaeon | reverse complement strand
ATTGTGAGGATGATAGCGACAACAAGACTGCCCTATCAAGGATCCAATGCATGGGGGAGGGCTGAGGAGCTTGGTAAAGCAAACGGCCTTGGGAAAAGACTTCCGCTCGCTGCTTTTGACCTGAGATATAATGAAGGGTGTGGTGGTGTTATGCCTGGAGATTACCTCAAGGCATTGAGGGCAAAGGCGCTCAGAGAAGAGATTGTAAAGATCCAGTCTGAGACAGGCATCAGTTCATCACCAAATATAGAGAGCCTCCAACTGGAGCAGCAAATGGTCATCAGTTCAATAAGATCGCGCTGTTCTATAGATGATATCATAGGGGTAAGGAAAAAAGCCTGCAGCATATGGCTCAGAGAGATATACAATGAGATGGATGCCAATGGAATCTCGCATAACATCCCAATGTTCGCAGCAGGCGGCATGGCATTGCTTTCTGCTGAACTTGTGAATGCTTTTAATATCCAAAATGTGCATCCAGGAGACCTTACAAAATACAGCCTTGACGGCACTAAGAGGTGCAGGAGGACAATTGTCGGTGACGGATGGATCCCTCCTGCAAGGGCAATTGCAGCAGGGCACGAGATGTTGTACTCCTCTATGCATACTATGGTTCCGGATATGGATGCAGGGCCAGTACACATGAGAGGTTATCCTCTGCCGATAGATTATAACTGGCTGATGAGCAAGGTCGACACAAGAAACCCCAAGATTCTGAAACAGGTTGGAGGAGCAGCGCAGGAAACCTTGAAACATATTGGAGATCATGTGATTGCAGGAGCAACTTTCCTTGACCTGTTTGACGGCATGTGGGGAATGCATGAACCCACAGGAATGCTGGCATACAGGACAGGAGCAACGTGGAATCTTGCACCGAACGGAATAACAATTGAGGATCATGTGCATTACAGGGCAGGAAGGACACCTTTCAAGAGAGATGAGAAATTCCTTGACGAGAAGATTGGAGATTTCTATATGGAAGTAGAGAAGATAAGCAAGGGTGGGAGATGATGGAACCATCAGAACTTACAATGGTATTTGGTTCAGACAGCGACGAAAAAAAGATTCTGCCAGGGATAATAAGGGCAACAAAGGAGATCAAGGGATTGAAAGTGAGAGTGCATTATGCGTCAGCAGACAACACTCCTGAAAAGGTCGATAAAGTCCTTTATATACCTGACGAAGAGCCTGTTCCAGTAATAACCGGAGCAGGCATGAGCAATGTTCTTACAGGAGTTGCGAAGGTAAAAGCAACATTGTATGATCTGGTCATTGGAGTACCAATAACAGATTCTGCTACAGGAGGTTTAAGCTCTTTGCTGTCAACATCAGAAAAACCTCCGCTTAATCCTGTACTTATGGTCCCATTGGACAACACCTATGCTGCTGCACAGATTGCAGTTAGGTACATCAACAAAAGATATGGCGGAGTTGTTGTTGCTGATAACTCAGCTTGCCTTAGCAATCCTGTGAGCGCAGACTCCATTGCTGATATGGAAAAACAGCTCACTAAGCTGGGCATCGATTGCCAGGTATACACTCCAGCAGACATAAATCCAGATGATATTGTGATCACTGTGTTCAGCCACCATAATCTGATTGACAAAAATTATTATGAAGGCACACAGGCAATGAATGCCATTGACAGGCGTCTTAGGGCAGGAAGAGGAATCCAGATAGGCGTGAGAGAGAAGGCAGAAGTAAAAAGATGGGATGCTTATATGAACTGCCTGCAGGATCTTGAGGTAACAGGCATTGTCGGAATTGGAAGATATGAGAATGCTGCCATGGTCGCAGCCCAGATCATTGGCCATGGTGCAGCGCTCAAATCAATAGACGACGCAAAATACAGGAAAGATCCTGCTAATCCAGAGAATGACGGCAAATGCGTCAAGCTGGAAAGGCATAAAGGGTTCACTGTAGAAGAAGGCGAAGTGCACAGAGAAGCAGCTTGATGGAGGTAAACAAAATGAGCAAAAAAAACATTGTAACAGAGGTTGACAATCTAGTTCCAGTCAGGAATGTGCTGGTAAGCGTTTCAGACAAATCAGACCTTGAGGACTTTATTCCTGGGCTTGTTGAAGTCTGCCCTGGCGTAAAGATATACTCTACCGGAGGAACCTATGATATGATCAAGGACAATATCCTTAAAGATCAGGCAAAAGGAATGCTTTTCCAGGTTTCAGATTATACAGGCCAGCCAGAGACACAGGGAGGCTTGGTCAAGACCCTTGACTTCAAGATCTATCTCAGCATCCTTACAGAGAAATACAATGCAGACCATCAAGGGGATCTTCAGAGAACGCAGGCAGTCCCAATAGACATGGTCGTGTGCAATCTTTATCCTTTCAGCGAGACTGTCGCAAAGGGAGCAACGCTTGAGGAAGCAAGGGCGAATATCGACATCGGAGGCCCAACAATGATAAGGGCTGCTGCAAAGAACTTCTTAAGGGTAGCTTCTGTAGTGAATCCTGGAAGTTATGGCTTTCTTATTGGTCATCTGGCATCAGAAAAAGGATGTACAGAGCTGCAGGCAAGATTCGACTTGGCAAAAAAGGCATTTGCGCATACAGCAGAGTATGACAGGGCAATCTCAGAGCATCTGAAAACAATACCTTTGGCAGATGTTATGAAAGCATATCCAATAGTGCACGAGAGGGGTGAATAAAATGCCAGAAGGACAGCAACCACCAGGTTCAGGACAGGATATAAAGAAGATGTACAGGACGATTGAAGGGGATCATTTCCCATCAAGGATGAGGATAATCTTGGACATGCCAGATGGAAGCGATGCTCAGGAGCTCATCTATGAGAAGATAGGATGGGAGATAGGCGGAGAGATGAAGGGCCTCAGGTATGGAGAGAATC
>DATDWE010000105.1:0-6208 GCA_035289765.1 Candidatus Nanoarchaeia archaeon | reverse complement strand
GAAGACAAGAGGGCAAGAAAAGCTTATGGCATGGGAAGCACAGTGGGAAAGTGCGTAATCATAGAGAGGGAGATTTTCCAGGGAAGGACAACGCTGATTCTTGTGAAAGAGAAGCTTGGGTTCTAATTTACCAAAAACCTTATATTTAAACACTCTTTTAATTCTTTAAAATGCCAGGATGGGGACAAGAGGATAAGAAAACAGAAAAGCCAAGAGGACCTCCTTCAGGATGGTCTGGATGC
Source organism: Candidatus Nanoarchaeia archaeon (assembly GCA_035289765.1). Taxonomy (GTDB): domain Archaea; phylum Nanobdellota; class Nanobdellia; order Woesearchaeales; family UBA12501; genus WJJV01. The sequence continues at coordinate 5,966 of DATDWE010000105.1, read as the reverse complement.
TGGGATGGGACTGAGAGGCCTGCTCATGAGGTCAATCCAAGCTCAATTGCTGATTTGGTCAAAGGAAGGACTCCTGCGGGGCCTGTTGAAGATAGTAAGAATCCTGTTTACCATAAACCAGAGGAAAAAGGACCAGGATATGATGGCAAATAATGCGCAACCTTTAAATAATCAGCATGATTGATGTTATAGCATGGCAAAAGAGGCAATTGTTACGCCTTGGGAAGTGAAAGGCAACATTGATTATGACAAGCTAATAAAGGAGTTTGGCGTTTCAAGGCTTGACGATGCACTTCTGAAAAGAGTCCAGAAAAAAGCAGGCACTCTGCATCATTTTCTCAGGAGAAACATCTTCTTTGCCCATAGGGACTTCAACTGGATTCTTGATGAGTACGATAAAGGCAACAAGTTCTTCCTGTACACAGGGAGGGCTCCTTCAGGACATGTGCATCTCGGCCATCTTGTTCCATGGATGTTCACAAAATGGCTCCAGGATACATACAATGTTGAATTATGGTTCCAGTTCCCTGACGAAGAAAAATTCCTGTTCAGCGAATCTCTCACTCTGGCTGACACTGAACACTTCACAAAAGAAAATGCATATGATGTGATAGCCCTGGGATTTGACCCAAAGAAGACCCATTTCATAATTGATACAAAACACGCAGGAATAATGTATAAAGAGGCAATAAAAGTAGCAAAGAAGATAACCTATTCAACAGCAAAAGCAGCATTCGGCTTCAAGCCGGACATGAACATAGGCGCGATATTCTACACAGCAATGCAGGCAGTCCCTGCTTTCCTTCCCTCTGTGCTCGCTGGAAAGAAGATTCCCTGCCTCATCCCGCATGCAATAGACCAGGATCCCCATTTCAGGATATCAAGGGACGTGATAACAAAGATTGGCTATGACAAGCCAGCATCAATACAGTGCAGGTTCCTGCCAGGCCTTGGAGGCATGGCTCAGGACGGCAAGATGTCTGCTTCAGAGGCAGAGACAGCCATATATACAACAGATTCAGCAGAGACTGTAAGAAAGAAGATAATGAAGTATGCGTTCTCAGGGGGCCAGGCCACAGTGGAGGAGCACAGGAAGAAAGGCGGCAATCCGGACGTTGATGTCAGCTACCAATGGCTGACCTTCTTTGAGGAGGATGACAGGAAGCTGAAGAAGATATATGAAGAATACAAGTCAGGCAAGATGCTTACAGGAGAGTTGAAGCAGATTCTTATAGACAAACTCAATACATTCCTAAAGAAGCATCAGGAAAAGAGGGAGAAGGCAAAAGGCAGGTTTGAGGATTTTGTCTTCAAGTTATAATCAAAAACTATTTAAACAAAAAACCATATAATGCCCTAAAAGAGGTGTATTATGGATATCCTTGAAAGATTTCAGGCAGCGCCTTTGTCAAGCAGCTTCTTTTTTGTGAGCATAGTGGGGATACTCATATCCCTGTTCTACTGGGACAGTATATGGAGCCCTTCATGGAGCTTCACATTTCTGATACTGTTTGGCGCAATGTTTGTCGCCTCCCTGATATCAATGAAAAAAGCCCCTATTGATGCAGAGATTGCTGTGGACCATCACGCAAGAAAAAGCAGAAGAAAACAATAAAATAATTTTCTGCTGTTTTTTCAGGATTTCTTTTTCCTAAAGGCCTTTGCCGGAGAGTTTATCTTCCCATTCACCAGGTCAAATTTCTCCTTGCATCTGTTGTCCTTCCAGTACACAACATGGGATGCCCTCTTCCTGAAGAGCGAAAGCGCAATGCCAAGGACATCTGACTGGTATTCTGCCATGCCCTCACCATCCATGAGCTTTTTTGCGTCCTCAATGCATTTCCTCATTAGGGAGATGTTGTCTCTCCTTGCCTTCTGCTCCTCAATGAATTCCTCTTTCTCTGTAAGGGAGAATTCCTCCCAGACAGGATAGCTGCTTCCTTCAATTGTTTTTGGAAAAGATTTATAATGCATCTTTTCACCTCCTTGTTCTTGCACAAAGAGATGTCAGAATTCTTTAAGTGCCTTGTGCACAAAAAACCGCAAATGTTATGGTGAAAATGAAATTCCTGCGGTTCAGATGCCTTTTTTTTCTTCTGTTATCGCAAAAGGCGAAGATCCTCCGTGCCACGTGAATCTTGGCCTAACCTTTATTGAATAAAGCCGTTCATTGGTATCATCAAACATAACAGCAGCTCCCTTGACTCTCGGAAGGCTGTCAAGCTGGACATCAAGGCCTTCCCTCATATAGCTCTGCATGAGCATGCTCAGGGCTTCAACATCGATCTTGGCCGTTATCCTATGGCTGAGGAATGTATCTGACTGAGTCATCACATCTGTGTGTATCTTTCCTGGCTGCTGCGTTGCCAGAATAAGGCTTATGCCTGGTTGTCTTCCCTCCCTTAATATTGTTATAAGAGCATCTGATGCAGCTGTCTTCCCCTCCCTGGGCAGGAACTCATGAGCTTCATCCACAACAAGCCATACCATTGGCATGCTCAGCTTCTTCTCTTTCTGCTCTTCGCTGAAGTAGTGCGTTGCCTGGTGTATTGTCTCGTATTCTTCATCCTTTCTATCAATCATCCTCTCTATAAATAGCTTCTTTGATATCAGCCCCACAATCAGGGATTTGATCTTCCATCCTCCAGGCGTCGTGGCATAGCAGCTGACATCAAGGACAGTCACCTGCCCTCCCTGCGCAAGATCCTTCATGGGGGTGCCTTTCTTGCTGAAGACGCCCCATTCCTGCGCTCCAAGCAGCCTGTTCTCAAGGGCATCCCTTACATTCTGCTCTGATCTCTTATCTTCCCTGACTGCCGTTATCATATCCTCTATGCCATAGTCTCCCATCTCCTTCCTCAGCCTGTACACAATCCTCTCTATGAGCACGCCTAATGGCTCGTTTGGAGATACATCAAAAGTCAGGTGCCAGTCTGAGGAATCGAGCTCAGACGGCTTGATAGAAAAAGGATGGTCAGTCGGTATTCCCTTTTCCTTGTAGGCATTGTAATACATCTCGGGGGTGTATATCTTTACGTCAAGGCCCTTTCCTTTCAGCCCCCATTTCTCAAGCAGCTCTTCATCAGGCTTGTTAGGGTATTTCATTGTCCAGTAGATTCCCATTGTGTCAAGGAGGATAAAGCTGAGATTCTGCTTCACATCTCCTTCAATGTCAGCAAGGCCCTCTGCCACAACACCCATTGTGTAGCTCTTTCCCCCTCCCCTTTTTCCGCAGATGAATACAACGTGCGATGTCGCGACATCAAGATATATGCTGTTTGACAGGGAGGTCACCCTGCCCATCTTCACATACTGCTTTCCAAGAAATATCGTGCCTCTTTTTCCGAACTTCTCCTTGTCGCTATCGCTCCTGCCGACTATTATATCATACATAAACCTCTAATTAGGGGTTTTAATATAAATATTTATTGGAACCAAACAGGGACAATTATTAAATTGGAATATCTGCTCTACCGCAAAATTTATTAATGGGGGCCTTTTGCAAAGCCTGAGGGTTAAAAAATTGCCTAAAAGAAACAAAACAAAGGGATTCGACAGAAAAAAAGTTTTAGAGAAGATAAGCTACATTAAGGTAGCCGTGGCATTGTTAATCCTTATCGCGCTGATTCTTGTGGTGATGTTTTATGATGACATACTACCAAAAGAAAAGAAGGCAGTTGCTGTTGTCAATGGAGAATCAATAACAGAGGATGAGTTGAATGAGATGTATGGCCGGGTCCCGGAATTATACAAGACAGCAGGCCTTACAAAAGAGAGGTTCTTGGAAGACTCACTCATCCCTTACAAGCTTCTTCTGCAGGAGGCCAGCAAAAGAGGCATAACTGCTGGACAGGATGAAGTTAACAACATGGTCAGCCAGGTCCTGGAAACAAGCGGCATGACGCAGGAAGAATTCAATGAACAGCTTCGGATGCAGAACGTCACCTATGAAGAGTTCATGGTCCAGACAAGGGAGCAGATAGTCATAACAAAGCTACTCAATGAGAGCATATCCTCTGTCAACATAACTGACAGCGAAGTAAAAGAGTTTTATGACTCAAACAAAGAGCTTTTCCAGACAGGCAATAATACCTATCAGCCTTTTTCCGAGGCAAAAGACAGGATAGGGGCATATCTTGCCAATAAAAGATTTATGGAAGATCTTATGAAGAATTCGCAGGTGCAGATACTCCTTGGTGAGGAGACAGCATCTGATGCTTCCAGCAGCTCTGATTATGATATTGATGATGCTGAAGGAGCTGAAACAGCACAGACAACATCTTTCAAGGTCTCTCAGAATGAGCTATGCGCAGAGGATGGAAAGCCTCTTGTGATACTTTTCTCTACTACAACATGCCCTCATTGCAAATGGATAAAGAATACTTTTGATAAGGTCGCCAAGGAGTATTCTGAAGGGGGCAAGATATCAGCATACCACTGGGAGATGGACACCGGCGACAATACGCTCACCCCAGAGACAGAGAGCAGTATACCTGACGAGCACGCAGACATGTTCTGGAGCTACAGCCCGAAAGGCGGCGTTCCGACATTTGTGTTCGGATGCAAGTATTACAGGGTCGGCAATGCTTATGAAAGCCAGAATGACCTTGAGGCAGAAGAGAGGGATTTCAGGAATGTCATAGGACTGCTTCTTGGCGAATCAATCTGAAAATGAAGAGGGAATTCTCTGCAATAGAGCTGCATTATCTTGTTGATGAGCTGAAAGAGCTGTGCAACAGCAGAGTGGACAAGATATACCAGCCAAAAGAAGACGAGATTCTGATACAGACCCATAAAACAGGCGCAGGCAAGAGGATATTGAGGATCAGCGGAAAGCTGATGTACCTTACAGAGCATAAATCAGAGAGTCCGCAGACCCCTTTTGGATTCTGCACATACCTCAGGAAAAAGCTGTCAAACTCCATAATAAAAGATATAAGCCAGATAGGTTCTGAAAGGATTGTCCAGATAGTCTTTGATGCAAAAGGCGCAATGCTCAAGATGGTCATAGAGCTGTTCGGCGCAGGCAACACCATACTTGTCAATGATCATGATGTCATATTGTCTCCTTTGAACATACAAAAGTTCAAGGATCGTGAAGTGAGGCCCGGGCAGGCTTACACCTATCCTGGGAAAGAGCACAGCCTTTTTGAGATAAGCGCAGAAAATCTTGGGGTGATGCTGAGAAAATCATCTCAGGAGTCAGTTGTAAAGGCGCTTGCGCTGGATCTTGGTATTGGGGGCAATTACTCAGAGGAGATATGCATGCAGGGCAGGATTGACAAGAACAGAAAACCAGATTCTCTTTTGGACAAAGAGATAAATGATATGCACTCAGATATCAGAGGGCTTTTGGGCATGAAACCTAGCCCGCTTATTGTTCTCAAGGACAATGTGGTTATTGACATAATCCCCTTTGATCTGAAGATATATCATGGTCTTGAGAAGCAGCCCAGAGAGTCATACAACTCAGCAATAGACTCTGTTGTCACAGTCCATGCTGCTGTGAAAGAGAAGGCTGAAAAAGAGAAGGTTGCAAACAAAGAGCTTGAGAGAATAAAGAAGTCCATACAGATGCAGGAGAAAAACATTGAAAAGCTCAGGAAAGAGGCAGAGGAAAACCAGAGAAAAGGGGAGATTGTCTATGAGAATTATGCTCTGGTGAAAGACGTTATAGATGAGCTGAACAAGGCAAAGCAAAAATACTCCTGGCCTGAGATAAAGGAGAAGCTTAAGGGGCACAAGACAATAAAGAGCATTGATGAGAAGGATAAGAAGGTTGTTATTGAGATATGAGCAAGAATATTTGCCAATAAGAATTTCTGGAAACCATAAAACTTGAAAAAAAGGTGAACAGCTTTCCCGGCTTCCCGTACATAAGTACAGTACTACCGAGAACGTTGGTGTGCTTGACTTCTGTGTTCGGAATGGGTACAGGTAAACCACACCACTATGGCCGTTCAAAA
>DATDWE010000104.1:0-9025 GCA_035289765.1 Candidatus Nanoarchaeia archaeon | reverse complement strand
TCTTTTATTCTGATTCCCATCTTATTTTCCTGCCTCAAAGAGCCTGAACACGTCAAACAGCGCAAGCTTAATGTCTTTTATGATCCTGAGCCCTGCCTTCTGTATGTTCTTTTTCGTATCCCTGTTGATCTCAGTTCCTGTCAAGAATCTCATTATGGGGTTGTGCAGTTTTTCTATGAATGCTATTGCTTTGTTGCTGCTGAGGACATGCTCTATCATGACAAGCTTTCCTGATGGTCTCAGCACCCTCTTGATCTCCTTCAGGCCTTTCACAGGATCTGGCACAGAGCAGAAGACACAGCTTGTAACAACATAATCAAATGAGTTGTCCTCAAACTCCAGCTTTTCAGCATCCATAAGCTTTAATTCTATGTTCTTTTTTCCTGATCTCTCAAGCCTTTTCTCTGCTCTCTCAAGCATCTTTCTTGAGAAATCTATTCCTGTGACATTGGCATATTGGCTGTAGTATGGGATGTTCTTCCCTGTGCCTATCCCTACCTCCAGTATCCTGCCTTTCAAAGGAGAGATATACTTCTTTCTCCATCTGGAGAACCATATCTTCTCAAGAGGCAGCTCAAAAATGTCATACAGGCCTGCTGCACGGTCATATTTCCCCATTGTCTTGCTGTTTTCGCTTTTTCCTGCCATAAGTGCACTCTTCATAATACCAACTTTTCAGTTCTTTTCTTTCTTTTCTCCTGCAAATGAGATGTAAAAGCTTATCCTGTTGAAATCTATTATGGCATACAGGGCAATGAACAGCAGCACAATGATGGCTGTCCTGTAATATGCATAATAACTGATGTATGCAGAATACCCAATCAGGAGCAGAACTGCCTTGGCAATAAGCCATACTGCTACGAATGCTATGATGAATAACAGGTCATAGGCATATGTCTTTGCATAAAGAGAAGGATTCACTGACTTTCTAAGGGCATCCTTCAGCACATTGTAAAACTCATGTTTCCTGGCAAATATTGAGTGTGCTATGTTAAGCAGCGTGTAGACATATACCACCAAAAGCACCAGCAGGAGCAGGAACAATATTGATCCTAATACCCTTCCCTGCAGCATAGTCAATCCCAAGAAATTAAGGAAGGATATCACTATGAATGAAGGCAGAATGATGCACAAGTTCAGCAAGAAGAACCTCTTGAAATTGCTGAGTCCCATGCTGTCTCTGCGCCAGACAGACCTGAGATAGTCAAGCGCAAGATACTTGAAGACAGAATATGCGGCAATGAACACTACAACAAAGAACAGGAAATACAGTATTGAGATATAGCTCATAGGAACGACAAACACATTCCTTAGGGCCCCAAGGTAATACATTGTGACAATAAAAAGAAAATCAAAAAGAAGAATAAAGGCAAAATTCTCTACATTCTCCTTGATTATCCCAAAATTCCTTCCAAGCATGCTGTTTCTCAATTCCATTGGAACACTCTCTCCTGGATATCCGGCAGGCCTTTCACAACCATCTTAAAGCTCTTGGGCTCTGCTCCTGTTTCAAATACAAGAGTTCCTGAATTGTGATGCCCGCTTATCTGAGGTACAGACACAGGGCTGAAGACTTTGCCTCCTGACTCCAATGTGGCTGTCTTCTTTAGGTCGTAACCGCTAAGATCCACAGTATGTGTGTTGACTCCTATATCCACATAGAACTTTCCATCACTGAAACCTTTTGGCGTAAGATCCACTGTGACGCTGCTCTCGCTGGTTTTTGTGCCATAGCTCTGCGCGCCTGAACCTGATGTTCCTCCTGCGTTGCCTGTAAGCGGACTTGCAGCAGCAGCATTTACGCTGGCTGTATTGCTTTCTGAATCTCCTTTGCCAATAAATCCAGTCAGGCCGAACACAAGGCCTGCAAGAGCTGCTATAAGCACCACTATAAGCAGTATATTCTCAACTTGTTTCTTCATTTTTTGCACACCTCGCATGATTTTTCATTGCTTTTCCTTACATTAGCTCTTTTACTGTCACTTCTTTTGCTGATCTTGCTATTCTTACCTATCTTTTCCCTTGCAAAGAGGAATATGCTAACAGCGACCAAAGCTCCACCAGCTGTCCAGAATAATGCTGAAAAGCCCTGAAGCTGCTGGAAAGGGATGCCTGCGATTATGACACCTGAATTGAACATTATCATCCTGTTTGATACACAGTTTTTCTTGAGCTTGAGGGCTATGACAACAATCAGCAGAAGCATGGCTATCAGCCATAGTGGAACAGCTATCTCTGTAAGGAAAGCAAGAGGCATTCCTGCCACGCTTATCCCGATTATGCCGAGCAGCGCAACGATTGCAAGGCATACGCTGTGGCACACCTGCCATGACCCCATGACACTTGCTACTCCAGATATGCTTCCTGTTATTCCAACAATCCTTTCTTTCAAATTCTTCAACATGATTTGCCTTCTCCTACCAGGTATTCCTGGCATTTCCCCTCTTTTAATCCTTTTAATAAACTATCAAAAATAAAGAAATAAAAAATAAAAAAATCTCAGCATCCGCCTACCATCTGTGGAAGGCTCTGCACATTACTTGGTGCAGAGACTGCGCCAGAGCTTACTGGGCTCTGCGTCGAATAAGCTGAGGAAGATGAGCTCCCTCCGCTGATCCTGTCTTTGATGCCGTTTATCTGCACTGCCTGCACAACTGCAATCAGCAGCAGCACAACCAGCACCACTATAAACAAAACGCTTTTCCTGTCCATTTTAACAACCTCCTACCATTCCTGGTAAATTAGCAAGTGATGTTGTGTCTCCTCCAGCAAGGGATGCTGTGAGTTCCACCATCTGTCTTGGGAAGAACAATGCCTTCCACCTCAATGCTTCTCTTAATATCTCTCCATCTGAGTAGTCTGTGTTCTTTACAAGCCACTTTGTCAGCCCTAAAAGAGCCGGGTTATGCTGGCATCCGCAAAGGCTTCTTCCCTGCGAATCAGCTCCAATAGCGCCGAGTCCGCAGCAGTACTCACAGCTTATTCCAAGAGGCCTTGTGACCAGACTGAGATACCTCTGCTGCTCTGCTCCTGAAAGTTCTAGTGTCTGGTAAACTCTTATCAGTGTTGTAAGGGCCTTTACAGGCTCGTCATAGCTGATTCCAACTGCCTGTCCATAATCAGGCATTCCTGTTGGGATTATCATATTCATAGCATCCTGCGCTGTCTTTATGTTCTCAACAGGAAAGACTGCAGCTATAGAATATCCTGTTCCCTTTATAGACGACAGATCTATATTGCTCAGATCTTTTGACCCTGGGCTGTTTACGCTGGTAATCTTTGAAGTGCTTCCTGCCGCTGTTGCCATTGTGTTGGCAGGCATGTTCTCCATAACATCTGACAGCTTATTGATCTGAAGCTGGTTAAAGAAAATCACTGCAATGACTGCAAGAAGCAGTATTATCTTCCATGTGTTGCTTTCTTCACCTTTATCCTTATGTCTTTCTCCCTCATGTTTTCTCATTTTTTTACCTCCTCAACATCTTATAACAATATGTTTTTGTGCTTAATCCACAAGTAAACGTTCATTTATGCGCGGTTTTACTGGATAGAATATACAATAGATATATATCTTAGTGCTGAAACCGACATGCCAAAAATGGCTATAAATGCAGAATTACTGTTTATTACCGTTTATAAGCCAATTCTCAGGAAGACCTGCTTGGTCTTGCCTTTCACAACCCTCTTTACAAGGCCTTTTTTCTCAAGATTATCAAGCACAATGCTGAGCTTTGACTTATGGAGGTCTGTCCTGAGCCTCAATGTCTGCTGCGTTATGCCGTCCTGCTCTTTCACAGCCGTTATGACCTTCTGCTCATCTGGATTAAGACCCTTAAGAAGTATGCTGAATCTCTCATCTTCCCTCTGTATCTGCTTCTCCTTTTTCAGCGTTGATATTATCTCCTTCTGGGATTTCTCAAAGAGTATAAGATAGATTCCCAGGCTCATTACTCCGACAAGCAGTGCAGCTGCTATATATACCGGAATCTGGGACACTGACCTCTGCTCATGGGGGCATAGCTCTGGTTCTGAAGGGCATGCCACGCCTGTGTCAATATATGACTGTATCTCTCTGTCATATGCTTTTATTATGCTGGCCCTTATGAAGCCCAATACAACAAGAAGAACTATTGATACTGCGATTATTATTATTCCAAGCTTCTTATTATCCATTTCTGCTGTTATTTGCCGCTGTCTTTTAAATCTTTCTGTGCACTGCTGCAGAAGGATGATATGTGGGATAAAGATATTCAAGACAAAGATAATATGAAACTTGTGTTTTCATGCGCCTTGAGCGAATGCACAGCATCTTTCTTCATGAAGATCAGAACACCAGGCTCCATCTTGATGTCTTCCCCTTCAAGAGTGAATGTTCCGTTGCCTTCCACCACATATACAAATCCTTCTTTTGTTGATGTATGGTCTGATATCTCTGTTCCATTTGACATGCAGAACAATGTTATATTGGTCTTGCCTGTCCTGACAAGCTCCTTGCTGAGCACACCCTTATTGGGATACTCAATCATCTCATCTATCTTTTCACTCTTGTTTATGCTCTTGTCTATATTCTTGCCTGCCATCATCCTGTCTTTCTCCTTGTATTTCTCCTGCCAAGTTTATTTGCGATATCAAGGTATCTCTCCTTTGTCCCTTTGCTGAACTTTTTTTCCTCTGCTTCTTTGAACTTCTTGATCATTGACTTCTGCGCCTCATTTCCCAATGCCATATCAGCCATTGGATATAGGACATTGTCCTCTTTGTATATATGCTCTCTTAGAAGTTCTGAATAGCCCCTGGCATTCTCTACAACCTTTGTCTTGCTCCCTTTTTTCAGGCCTTCTTCTATTCCCTTGACGAACTTCCTTCCAAGATCATGCTCATAGAGCATCTGCTCAACTGGATTGCAGTGCAGCTGCACAGTGTCTTTGCACAGCTCCTTGAAGAGAATGTCCTCTTCCTTGCTGTGGTGGAACCTGTCTGCGTAATTCCTTATGAAATCCACTGCATCCCTGAAGAACTCACTGTCAACAGCCTTGCCTGACTCTATGCTGCCGCACTCTGTTTCCATCGCATCAATGACCTTCAGTATATGCTGATGCTCCTCTGAGAGCATCTCTGTCGGCTTCTTCATAAACGCACCTCCTATCTCTGTATTTTCACTCTGATATACTCTCATGTAATATCTTTTATATACTAAGTATAAAAACGATACTTATATAAATATGTTCGAGTTTCCAATAGTATACCATGGACAAGGAATGCACAATCTACAGGACAGCTGACTTCATAGGCAAGAGATGGACTCTGCTCATACTGCTTGAGCTCTATAAGGGCAGGTCAGGCTCAAGAAGATACTCTGAGCTCAAGAACAGCCTTCCTGGAATCACACCCAAGATACTGTCTGCAAGGCTAAAGGAGCTTGAGAAAGAGAAGCTCATAAGGAAGGACATAGACACTGCAAGCTTCCCTGTCAGATGTGATTATTCTCTTACGCAGAGCGGAGAGGATTTCATAAAGATAATCAAGGACATGAAGAAATGGGCCATAAGATGGAAGTACCCCAGCAAGGCATGCGAAAGCACGAACTGCAGGCAGTGCGAGATATGATGACAAAAGCAGCCTTGTCCCTGAGGGCAGATATCTTTCTGATTATTTAGATAATTTAGCGCTGTTTGTAGGTGATTTTCTTCTGACAAACAGGCCGCACCAGCACCTGTCCCATTTTGTCCAGCTGTCCTGTATCTTGAAATTGCAGGGGCATAAGAGCTCAAGGTCCCTTTCCCTGCTTTTATCCCTTAGCCTGCAGGGGCACAGCTTGAGGCCGTGATCTTTCTCGTTCTTCAGGACACCTTCTGCCAGCGCATCAAGGAACTTCTTGTCAGGATTCAGCATGAAGTCATTGTTCTCTGTATAATTTTCCCATGCTTTCAGAAGCTCTTTCTTATTCATAATCCAGTCACCCACTTTGCTTCGCTCTTGTCAATCTCGACATAGGAGTTCTTTGACATGCATGTGGGGCAGATTTCGGGGCCTTTCACTCCATAATGTATATCATTGCATACGCTGCACCTGAAGAACCTCTTGTTTGCCGTACTATATACATTTACCATGATTCACTTGCTCTGCCTTATCTTGCAAGGCTGTCAAATCTTCTTCCTGCTTCCTTCCAGTTCACGATATTCCAGAATGCCTCTATGAACTTTGCCCTGTCATTCTTGTAGTCAATGTAGTATGCATGCTCAAAGACATCAACAACAAGGAGTATCTTGAATGCAGGGTAGACATTTGTGTTGTGCTTCTCTACCTGCATTATGATTGGCCTCTTTGTCTGCATGCAATATGTGAGAGCTGCCCATCCAGAGCCCTCTACGCTTGCAGCAGCCTTTGTGAACTCGCTTTTGAACCTCTCAAAGCTTCCGAACTCCTTCTTTATCTCATCACCGAGTTTTCCCTTCGGGCCTTCCCCTCCTTTTCCCTTGGGCGCAAGGTTTGCCCAGAACAATGAATGCAGGAGATGGCCCCCTATATTGAATGAGAGCTCCTTCAGGGTGGATTTCATGTCAAGCTCAGAATTCTCTTTTCTCGCCTTTTCAAGCTTCTCAAGAATGGCATTTGCTCCGTTTACATATGCCTGGTGGTGCTTCTCATAATGTATCCTCAGCTGCTCCATTGATATGAATGGCTCAAGATCCTCATATTTGTAATCAAGCTTTGGCAGCACGTATGTTCCTTTATTTTCCATCTATATCCCTCCACATCTTTTTTGATAATGCCTTTTAAGAGCATCATTATTTAACTGTTGTTTAGCTGCAGAGCTCGCATCCTTTAGAGAAGCACATGCACTCAGGCTCAAAGTACTCTTTTGGATGACTGCATGCAGGGCACTTGATCGGCGGCTCTGTCCCTCTGTGGATGTAGCCGCACTTTTCGCATTTCCATTCTATTGGCTTGTCTCTTTTGTAGATCATCCCTTTCTCAAGCATCTCAAGGAGTTTCTTGTATCTTGCCTCATGTTTTTCTTCTACTTTTGATATCATCCTGAACAGCGCAGCTGCTTTCTTGTCGCCCTCTTTCTCTGCATCCTTCACCATGTTTGGATACATCTCTGTGTTCTCATAATGCTCTCCTGCAATTGCAGCCCTTATATTGGCTTTTGTGTCTCCTATGCCTTTCAGAAGCTTGAATTCCTCTTTTGCATGCTGCATCTCATTGAGTGCTGTCTCTTCAAAGATCTTGGCAATGTAATGATAGCCCTCTTTTCTTGCGACTTTCGCAAAATAGTCATACTTGTTCCTTGCCTGGCTCTCGCCTGCGAACGCTGTCTTTAGGTTTTCTTCTGTTTTTGGCATCTTAACCCTCCTCTGTGAGATATTCCTTGTTTTATATACTCTAATCTTATAAACAAAGAAGTATATTTAATTATTGTGGTATAAAACAAACAGAATAAAGAATCATTTCTTCTTTTTCTTGTCTTTTCCGCAGTGTCCGCAGCTCATTGCATCACCTCCTTGCGCATATGTTAGCTAAATATACATTAAACGCATGTTATATCTCTAGTCAGCAGAAGGATTCTCTTTCTTGCCTTTGCATCCCCTGCAAACCCCATGGAATATGATTCTCACGCTGTGCGGCTCAAAATCCTCTGATTTCATGTTCTCCATTGCATGCTCTGTGATGTGCCTGTGGAACACGCCAAATATGTCTCCGCAGCTCTTGCATATGCCGTGCTGGTGCGGAGAGATGTCAGCATCAAACCTGAATTCCTTGTTGACCTCTAATCTCAGCACATCGCCGTCCTCTGCAAGGGCATTAAGATTCCTGTAAACTGTCGCGAGGCTTATTGTAGGAAGATCTCTCCTGACTGCATTGTACACCTGCTCTGCAGTAGGGTGATTATCTGTGTTCCTGAGATGGTCAAATATCTTGATCTTCTGCGTTGTTAATTTTATTGTTGGTATCATCTTATGCTCCTGTATTTCCATGTTCTTGTGGTAATGGTTATCACACGATGATTGTTTTCACATGATAATTGTTTTTATTATTTAAATCTTTCTTTATTTGTTTACTGCTTATCTATCATGTTGGTGATAATCAGTATCAGATAAAAATCACCATCAATCAATATCTACTATTCATTGGTAGAGTCTATTACTATATAAATGTTTCCCATATATATCTTATAGTCATCTTGATTTGTTTTGTTACCCTTTATGCTGATAAACGATATTAACAAATAAATATTATTAAATGATAATTACTATCAGTAGTCCAATCTTTTATTATGATCCTTCTTGTTACTCTACCTCTATAATATCTATAATAATCTTTATTGCATGGTAATTTCTATCGTATAACAAAATATACTAAATAAAAAAAATTATTCTATAGTAATCATTATTAATATATTAAGTTTTCCTATGTTTTCTTATATACAGATTATATGTCAATCTGCAAGCTCACTTCAGTATCTTCCCAGTCTCAAGATACCACAAGTAAAGGTCAAGCTCTGCAAGAGTGAGCTTCATTCTGTCTGCAAGCCTTTTCAGGACTTTCTCAATCTCAAGATATTTTGCTCTTGTAAGGGTCTTGGGTCTTCTGATGAGCCTGTTCTTTTCCAGAACATCAATTATATGGAAATCTATTATCGCAAGACCATCATAACCTATATTCCTCAGAAAGTGGCTTGCTTCCTTGTAGCCAATGCCCTTGATATTCTTAACAAGCCAGTCTCTTGCATCAAGAGGATTGTCAAATGAAGTTATTACACTCTTTAGCTTCCCCCCATATTTTCTTGCCCCTGCTATGTATCCTGCTCTCTTTGTGTGGAACCTGCAGCCATAAGACTTCAATTCTCTCTGGAGCCTGCTCTGGGGAAGATTCAGGAATCCTTTCCCGACTTTTGTATGAACATCAATGCATCTCTCTGCTGTGGAATTGGCTGTCAGGATACAGAAGCATAGTTCTGTGAACCAGACAGGACTTGGCTTCCTGCCAATTCTCCTGAATTCTTTTATCCTTGCATCTA
>DATDWE010000103.1:0-4123 GCA_035289765.1 Candidatus Nanoarchaeia archaeon | reverse complement strand
CATGCTGGGGACCATTCATACCGTTTAGTATACTAATTCCTATATTTATATATTGCTATGCTTATTTTTTTACTTTTTTCCTTTAAAATAGCAATATTTATTAATAAGTAAAGAAATACACCTCAAATGGTGAAGATTGATACCAACCTAGTCTTCCTTGTCTCTGAGAATTCAAGGGCAAAAATAAAAGAGATGTCATCTGTGCTCAAGAAAAGCTCACAGAGGCTGAAGTACTCGCTGAATCTCCTTGAGAAAGAAGGCGTGATAGCTTCGCCTTACTGCATCTTTGATTATTCCTATTTCGGGCTCATACTCTTCAGAGTCTATTTCAAGGGAGGATACATAAGCGAGAAGGACAAGGCAGAGATAATCAGGAAGCTGGGAGAGAACCCTTTTGTCGTCTCAATGTATGAGATGACAGGGGAGTATGACATTGCAATAGAGATCAGCGCTCCGAATCCCTCAAGATTCAACAAGGAGCTGAGGAAGATAACAAGCCTCATACCCACTTTCACGCACTACGAGATAATCCTCAACATAGTCACGCATGTCTATCCGAGATGGTATCTTGCAAAGAATCCCGGTCTTGGCGACAGCTTCAAGGAGATAATTGTCGGAGGGGACAGGGAGAAAAAGACATTCAATGAGCGGGAGATGAAGCTGATGAAGAGCATACTTGAGAACCCCAAGATAAGGCTTACCTCTCTTGCGAAGAAGTCTTCCCTCAATATAAAGACTGCGGCATCGCTTCTAAAGGATCTTGAGAGCAGGAAGATAATAAAGGGCTTCAAGTACATCATTGACACGAACAAGCTCGGAGTGAGCAAGTCAAGGCTCTTCATGAGGCTGCACAATCTCGGCCCTGAAAGAGAGGCAAAGCTCATGGAATACATGCTCAGCACAAAGGAGATTGTCCAGGTGAACAAGACAGTCGGAGACTGGGACATGGAGGTTGACATTGAGGCATTGGACAAGAAAAGGAGCAGGTACCTCATAATGCAGCTGAGAGAGGAGTTCAAGGACATAATAGAGACCTTTAACCTCATAGAATTCTACAATTACTACAAGAGGGCATACCTTCCGATGAACATATTCCAGGAGCCTGAGAGCCCTGCAGAATCAAAGCCAAAATCACTGCCTGATGATACTCTTAAGAAATAAAACGTATTTCTTGTTGGACAAGACAAATGTCGTTGCAACAGCAAAGAATATAATGCTCAGCCATTGGCCTTCTGTAAGCAGCAGCGATGAGCTGCTCCAAGCCTGGTATTCCTTGAAGAACTCGATAAAGAACCTAAGGAACGAGTATATCAGCACAAAGCTCCAGAACACAAATCCTTCTGGGATCTTCTTCAATCTCCTTATCCCAAGAAGGCTCAGGAAAACAGCAAAGTTCATTATTGCCTCATAGATCTGCGAAGGATGCCTCAATCCTTCATAATTTTCGAACTTGACTGCCCATGAGACATCTGTCACTCTTCCCACAATCTCTCCATTTATGAAATTAGCTATCCTGATGAAGACAGAGCCAAGGGCTATTGGGATGACTGCAATGTCCGCAATCCTGTAGAACTTGACCTTGTGCCTCCAGCAGAACAGCAGGGTTGCGATTATTCCTCCGAGGAATGCTCCATGGCTTGCAAGGCCTCCCTCCCAGATGTGTAGGATCATTATAGGATTTGCAAAATAATAGCCAGGCTCATAGAACAGCACCTCTCCAAGCCTTGCGCCTATCACAATGCCTAGGAAGATGTAGACAAAATAAATCTCAATCAGGTTTTGGCTCAGTCCATCCTCTTTTGCGAGCTTGCTTAGTATAAAATAGCCTGTCAGGAAGGCAAGAGCCATCAATATGCCGTACCAGTAGATATCAAACGGACCTATGGAGTATGCAATAGGGTTCATAATGGGCTCTTTTTTGTCCTATATTAAAAAGTTGTTGGTTTATGATATATTGCAGGTGACTACAAAATAGCCAAAATGTAGTCACCTAGACACAAAGTTATATCCTTCTTTTGAGAGGGTATCTGCACATTTTACCATTACAAAACTTACAAAAACGCAATATTTATATAGTCTGTAATGGTAATAGATATTATGAGGGTCATAAAAAGAAAGATTGGCCGGAATTCGTATAACTATCTCCAGCATTCTTTCAGGGATAAGGGAAGGGTAAAGACTGCAGAGATATACCTTGGAAAAGCCATCCCTGAGGATATAGATATCATAAAAAAAGAATTTAGTGACAGGATAATAAAAGAGACTCTGTCTGAATCATTAGATGTAGTAAGGGTAGGCTTCAAGAAAGAATGGCTGCATTACCCTGAATCAGTCAGGGAGAAAATCAAAGAGCAGCTTGCAGAGGTATTTACCTATAATACCAATGCAATAGAAGGTTCTACAATAACTCTTGAAGAGACAAGAGAGATAATTGAGCATAATATCGCTCCGAACAAGCCATTGAGAGACATAAAAGAGACAGAGGCGCATGCTGCTGAATTCCTGAGAATGCTTGAAAAGAAAGAAAAGCCGGATATATCTCTTATTCTTCGCTGGCATAACAGGCTCTTCGGAGACACTAAGAAAGATATTGCAGGAATGTTTAGAGAGCATCTCATAAGAGTTGGAGATTATGTTGCTCCAGACTGGCAGGATGTAAAGAAACTTATGGGCAATCTGATTGATTTCTATAACCAAAACAAGAGAAAGATGGGTGCAGTTGAACTTGCGGCAAGGATGCATTATAAATTTGAGAAGATACACCCATTTGGAGATGGAAATGGAAGAGTTGGAAGATTAATGATGAATTATATCTTATGGCATGATGGCTATCCTATGCTTATAATAGAGTACAAGAAAAGAAAGGCTTATTACCATGCTCTAAAGAAAGATGAAGATTATTTCTTCCATTATTTTGTGAGGAGATTTCTGAGAGCACACAAGAAATATTTGTGATATAATGAGTGGAACATTATTTAGCAGCCTTCCTCACAGCCTCAGCCACTTTCTTGGCAACTTCCCTGTCCAGGGCATTGGGGATTATCATTTCCTCTGATGGATTCTCCACGCAGCCTGCTATTGCATGCGCTGCAGCAATCTTCATCTTCTCTGTTATGTCCTTTGCCCTTACATCCAGCACTCCCCTGAACACTCCCGGGAAAGCAAGGACATTGTTTATCTGGTTGGGAAAGTCGCTTCTTCCTGTTGCAACTATCCTTGCGCCTGCTTTCTTTGCTTCATCAGGCATTATCTCAGGCACTGGATTTGCCATTGCGAATATTATTGAGTCCTTGTTCATCGATTTCGCCATATCTTTAGTCACAGCTCCTGCAGCGCTCACTCCGATGAAGATATCAGCACCTTTCATCGCTTCTGCAAGCGTTCTAGCATCTGTTGCAGATGCATCAACAGCGAACTCCTCCTTGTACTTGTTCATGCCTTCTTTTCTTCCTTTGTAGATAACTCCTTTTGTATCGCACATGATTATATGCTTAGCTCCTGAATCCTTTAGAAGCCTTGCGACAGCGATGCCTGCTGCTCCTGCGCCGTTGAACACTATTTTTATGTTCTCTATCCTTTTCTTCACAATTTTCAGGGCATTCAGCAGTCCTGCAAGCACAACAATAGCTGTTCCGTGCTGGTCATCATGGAAAACAGGAATATCCAGTTCTTTTTTCAGCCTTTCCTCAACTTCAAAGCATCTTGGAGCAGAAATATCTTCCAGGTTTATCCCGCCGAATCCAGGAGAGATCATCTTTACAGTTTCGACAATCTTGTCGACATCTTTTGTCGCCAAGCAGATCGGAAATGCGTCAACATCCCCGAATTCCTTGAAAAGGACAGCTTTACCTTCCATGACAGGCATCGCAGCCTCTGGGCCGATGTCTCCAAGGCCAAGGACAGCAGTTCCGTCTGTCACAACAGCGACAAGATTGCCTTTTGCAGTGTATTCGTAGACAAGGCTCTTGTTCTTTGCGATCTCCTTGCATGGCTCTGCCACACCTGGAGTGTATGCTATGCTCAAGTCCTCTTTTGTCTTAAGAGGGCAGAATTTGTTGGTTATAGATATCTTTCCCCTCCTTTCCCTGTGCATGTCAAGAGTCTTTTTCTTCAGGTCCATCTT
>DATDWE010000102.1:0-5425 GCA_035289765.1 Candidatus Nanoarchaeia archaeon | reverse complement strand
TGAGAAATGGGCTCTTGTGAAGGGAGTTGACCTTCTTGGCACAGGCGACTTCACCCACCCAAAATGGATCGAGGAGATAAAGGAGAACCTTGAGGATGATGGGACAGGGATCCTGAAGTCAAAGACAGGCTATCCTTTTGTTCTCCAGAGCGAGCTTTCTTTGATTTACACACAGGATGGAAAAGGAAGGAAGGTGCATCTTGTCCTCTTGGCTCCGAATACTGATGTTGTAAAGCAGATAACAGATTACCTTCTGAAGAAAGGAAGGGTTGACTATGATGGAAGGCCCATCTTCGGGATTCCCTGCCCTGAGTTCACTGAGCAGATGAAGAAGATTGATGACAAGATCGAGATAATCCCTGCGCATGCATGGACGCCCTGGTTCGGCATCTTCGGCTCAAATGGCGGATTTGACTCTGTTGAGGCATGCTTCAAGGACCAGGCAAAGCATATATATGCGCTTGAGACAGGCCTTAGCAGTGACCCTCCTATGAACTGGAGATTAAGCAAACTGGACAGATTCTCTCTTTTGTCTTTCTCTGATCTTCACTCTTTCTGGCCATGGCGTATAGGAAGAGAAGCCACTATCTTTGACATAAAGCTCACATATGACAACCTCATTAAGGCAATAAGGACAAAAGAAGGGCTTGTTGAGACAATAGAAGTGGACCCAAACTATGGCAAATATCATTTCACAGGCCACAGGAACTGTAGGGTCTGCCTTGATCCAAAAGAATCCAGAAAACTGAAGCATATATGCCCTAAATGCGGCAAATCCCTCACTGTAGGGGTGCTCGAGAGAGTTGAGGAGCTTGCAGACAGGCCAGAAGGGTTCAGGCCGCATGGAGCAAAGCCTTTCAGGACATTGATACCTCTCTCAGAGATAATCTCAAAACTGCTTGGCAGGGCGATTGCGACACAGGCAGTCTGGAAGGAGTACAACAACCTCATGGCTAACTTCAAGTCAGAGTATAATATCCTGCTTAATGTTCCTGAAGATGAGCTGAGGAAATTCACGAGCCTGAAGATAGCTGAGATGATAATCAAGAACAGGCAGGCTAGGATTGAGGTGCTTCCTGGCTATGACGGCGAGTATGGCATTCCTGTGTTCTCTGATGAGGACAGGAAACAGGCTGAAGATACAGAAACAAAAATATTACAGAAACAGACATCTTTATCAGATTTCTAAGTTATTCTAGGTCAATATGACCTCTATTGCTGCAAGCACAAGATAGAATATCACTCCTGTAAGGAAATATGTCGGTTTTCCCTGCCTGTATTTTGGGAGGGTGTCCCTGACAATTATATAAAGGAGGATTCCTGTGATGAATGAGAACATCCCATAATATACCGGCCTAGGTATGTTCAGCATCATGGCAAACACAGCCCCGAAGAAGACAGACCCTGAGCTGAGGAACCTTCCTATATTGGTTTCCCTCACATGCCTGTGAAGATGCTCTATAAGAAGCGATGATGACATCATGTGGTAGAATATCGGGATCAGGCTTATGTAGGCAACAACAGGTTTATCAATCTCAAAGAAGAATATCACTGCTATACCAAGCACAAAATGGTTCACAAAGAAGCCAGTTGTCCTGATATGGGTGAGCCTCTTCATCCTCCTTTCTGTGTCCGGCGTGTGCTGCATTATATATTTCTCCCCTATGTGAAGCAGCACAAATCCCCAGAAGAATATGAAGAATATCCCGTCTCCAACAAGAGCTGTTCCCCTGACAATCTCAGGAAACATTGATAGAAATATGTATGATATGAAGATTCCTGCGCTGAAGCTTGTGAAAGCAACATCAAATCTCCTCAGATGATGCGCGTATTTCTCAAAGAAGAAATGGGTCAAGCCAAAGAAAAAAGTCAATGCCAGAGGAATATACACATCCATTGGACCACTTTGCCTTATTTTTTAAGAACAGAACCGTAAAAAAATAGAATGCCCTCAGAGGAGGGCAAACAGAAGATTTATCTTCTCTTCTTCTTTGCTTTCTTTGCTGCTTTTGCTTTTTTCTTTGCCAAAGTATTCACCTCTTTGGTATCTGTTTCCAAGATTTTTCCCGAAAACAAACCCGATTTAATAAATATATTTTTTTTGTTTATAAATGTTTCTATTTTTTCTGGGATTTTTCTTTCAAAAGCTGCATTATGAAAATAACATTCCTAAAAACAATTCTTGCATGTTAGTCTGCCAGGGTTACAAGAAAATGGGTAGCAAATATTAAATAAAAACTGCAAGAATAGGATAGTTGGGCGAATTGTAATGAAGAAGATAGGCATTGCTGACACGATGTTTGCAAGGCATGACATGGCAAATATTGCAAAAAAAGCAGTTCTTGACAGCGAAGAGAACATAAAGATTGAAAGATATACTGTTCCTGGAGTCAAAGACCTGCCTGTCGCATGCAAAATCCTGCTTGAAGAGCATGGGTGTGATGTTGTGATGGCTCTTGGGATGCCAGGCCCAATGCCAATAGACAAGACATGCAGTCATGAGGCTTCCCAGGGGCTGCTGCAGGTTCAGCTGATGACTAACAGGCACATACTTGAGGTGTTTGTGCACCTTGATGAAGCCAGGAATGACAGGGAGCTTCTCAGGCTCACACAGGACAGGGTATACAAGCATACACTCAATGCCATCGCGCTACTGAATGGAAAAGACAGCCTTAGGCACAGTGCAGGCAAAGGCATCAGGCAGGGCCATGATGATGCAGGCCCCATTGTCGAATCATACTGATAGAGGTGATGGAGGACAGTAAAATGAACGAGAAGATAGGGATAGTTGTTTCAGACTTCAATGCTGATGTCACACATCTGATGGCAAAGATTGCAGAGGAGCATGCGCAATTTCTCGGAGCAAAAATTATAAAAACTCTGAGAGTTCCAGGCGCATTTGACATGCCTCTTGCAATAAAGGCCCTGCTTGACAGGAAAGATGTGGACGGCGTTGTCACGCTGGGAGCAGTCATCGAGGGCGACACTGACCATGACAATATTGTTGCCCACAATGCAGCAAGGAAGATGGCGGATCTTTCAGTCCAGTATGGCAAACCAGTGACTCTTGGGGTGACTGGGCCCAAGATAAGCCATGCTGGCGCTGTAGACAGGATAGAGGAGTATGCCAAGAGGTCTGTGGAATCATGCCTCAAAATGCTGAGAAGGCTGTCATAATAAAATGAAAAAAGAGGACAAGCATCTTAAGTTCATGCAGCTGGCAATGGAGCTTGCCAGGAAAGCAGAGGGAAGGACATCTCCAAACCCTTTAGTGGGCTCGGTTATTGTGAAGAATGGAAAGATAATCGCAAGGGGCTTCCATGAGGCAGCAGACATGCCTCATGCCGAAGTCGCTGCCATGAATTCTATAAAGGACAAGAGGCTGCTGAAAGGATCCACTTTGTATGTTACCCTGGAACCATGCTGCCATTATGGGAGGACAGGCCCCTGCACAAAAGAGATAATAGGGGCCGGCATAAAAGAGGTTTATGCTGCAATGATAGACCCGAACCCCAAAAATGACGGCAAAGGCAGCGCAGAGCTGAGAAAAGCAGGAATCAAAATGAACATTGGGCTCATGGAAGCAGAGGCGAGAAGAATGAATGAGGCTTTCTGCAAGTTCATAACAACAAAGAAGCCTTTTGTCATGATGAAGACAGCAATAAGCCTTGACGGCAAGACAGCCACAAAGACAGGCAACTCAAAATGGATATCCTCAGAGGAGAGCAGGAATTATGTCCATCAGATAAGGAACAGGGTGGATGCAGTCATAGTGGGAATAAACACCGTCCTTCATGACAATCCGCATCTGACAACAAGGATAAAGGGCGGAAAGGATCCTATCAGGATAATACTGGACAGCACATTGAGGATTCCGATGAATGCGCGTATCCTCAAGGACAGGAACGCCATGATTGCCACAACACCAAAGTATGACAGGAAGAAGAAGATAGCTTTGGAGAAAAAAGGCATAGGGGTTATTGTTGTCAGGAGCAGTGCAAAAAAGGTGGATATGGGAAAGCTTATGGATGAGCTTGCTCTCAGGGGGATAACTCATGTCATGGTTGAGGGAGGCTCTGAAGTGAATGCCTCTGCACTTGAGGCAGGGATTGTGGACAAGATGATATATTTCATAGCTCCAAAGATCATAGGGGGAGTGGATGCAAAGCCAGCCATAGGTGGGGCAGGAATCAAGGACATGAGAGATGCCCTCAACCTCAAGAATATAGAGATAAAGCAGGTTGGGCCTGATGTTGTTGTGGAGGGCTATCTATGAGCAGCATTGAGAAAGGCAAGGAAGTGAAGTTTCCCACAGAATACGGCTATTTCACATTAGTGCCTTATCTTGATAAGGAGAATGAAAGATGCCATATTGCACTCATAATAGGAAAACCAGGAGACAATGCCCTTGTCAGGATACATTCAGAGTGCCTAACAGGAGACACTTTATTCTCATTAAGGTGCGACTGCGGAAGCCAGATTAAGATGGCAATGGAGAAGATGTCTAATGAAGGTGCAGGGGTTATACTCTATCTGAGACAGGAGGGCAGGGGCATTGGATTGTTCAACAAGCTCAAGGCATATGCATTGCAGGACAAGGGCCTTGATACTGTTGAAGCAAATCATGAGCTTGGGTTCAGGGCAGACGAGAGAAGCTATGGGATTGCAGTGCACATACTTAAGGATCTTGGTCTGAAGAAGATAAGGCTGCTGACAAATAATCCAGACAAGATAAAAGGCCTGAATGGATCGATTGAGGTCACTGAGAGGATATCATTGAAGATACCTCCTAATGGCCATGATAATAGATACTTGCAGACAAAGAAAGACAAGATGGGGCATGTCTAGGAAAACTTTAAAAACACCATTTCTACATTTATCTCATGGTTATAAAGCGCACGAAAAAAGCTGTATGCTTCGGCACATTCGACATGATCCATGATGGTCATCTCAATTTCTTTCAGCAGGCAAAGGAAAAATCAGGCCCAGGCTCAAGGCTTGTTGTCGTGGTCGCAAGGGACATCAATGTTGAGAAGGCTAAAGGAAGGAAGCCTGCCCACAATGAAGAGCAGAGGCTTAAAGCAGTGAAGAGTATTGCGATGGTTGATGAGGCAGTGCTGGGCGATTATGGGGATAGGCTCAAGATAATTGAAAAGCTCAAGCCTGGTATGATATGCCTTGGATATGACCAGGAAGCTCCAGGGAATCTGGAGGAATCGCTTAACAAGAGGGGAATAAAGGCAGAGATTGTCAGACTAAAACCATATATGGAAGATAAGTTCAAGAGCTCTAAAATCAAACAAAGGCATAAACTTTATAAATCATAGGGATAAACAACCTTATACCAATTAGGGGGTGAGAATTTGAAGAAATATCTTTTTGTTTTAGCAGTGCTTTTTCTGTTTTTTGTGCCTGCAGTTGCTGC
>DATDWE010000101.1:0-2182 GCA_035289765.1 Candidatus Nanoarchaeia archaeon | reverse complement strand
CTCAAGATATGGATGGCGAACAGCAAGTACCAGAAGAGGAAGGCAATAGCAGAGAAGATAGCTGACAAGACCCACACTTCAGCAAAAAGGGCATTGCAGGACACTCTGCCTTACATGCAGGCAATATTTCAGAAAGATATTGAGAAAGGGATGGAGATAGCAGAGTGGCTTGGTCTTGAAAAGGAAGAGGCTGAGTGGCTGTGCAGATGACAATCTTGATCATTTCTTCTTAAGGAAATATACTGGCATCCCCCTAGTGTATACATATTTACCAAGCTTGACTATATCCTCAATCATGAAAAACTTTCTAAGCAGCTTCTCAAACTCACCCGCTGGAAATATTATGCTTGAATGAACTTTAGCATGCTTGCCTACATTTCTTATGTAAACCATCTCCTTTTCAGGTATCTTGCCTTCAACGTCATCTATGAGGTCATCTGTCATCCTCTGCCAGAAAAGCTCTTTCTTGCTCATATCATATGCAATATCCTTGTATTTTGTATACATACCTGCTTCAAGGAACAGGCCCACAGGAGTGTTCCTGCCTTCATTGTACTCTCTTATCAGGTCCTTCATCTCCCTCTTCTTCTCTTCAGGGCAGAACATGAAATTCCTTGTTATGAAATACCCCTCTTTCTTGAGAAGACTGCTGACAATCCCCATAAGAGCACTGTTATCCTCTGGAGGGACATTGTTGAGCGAACAGTCTGCCAGCACAACGTCAAATGATGCCTGAGCAAGGAACAGCTTCATCCTGAACCAGTCGCACTTCATATAGGCATTCTTTTCTGAGTCCTTGAAATCCATAGCATCATTAAATAATGCCAGAAGCTTGTGGCTAAGGTCAACTGCAAGAGTATCGCATCCATTCTTTATTGCCAGATCCCTCAGCTCAGTAGTTGCGCCAAGCACAAGCGCCTTTGGGTTCTTTACGCCGCTTATGGCCCTCTTTATAAATCTCTCAAAAACAACAAGTTCATCCTCGTTTGGGCCAGTTGACCACCTCCCCCTCTTTGCCCTTGCATTTGCAGAATCATCGCTTCCCCATGTCTTCTCCAGGCTTTCTGCAGTGTATCTTTTCATTATATATTCCCCGATGTTGAGTCTTGTATAATTGATATTTAAATTTAACTGAGTGAATATGCAGAAGAAAAGAAATTAGTTATTTTATTGCTATCTGTAAGCGTGTTCCACAGCATCATTGATTATTCCAATGATGGTGTTTCTGTTTACATCCCTACCAACTCCGATCCTTATCAGGCCTATTGGAATGTCTGCTTTTCCCAGAATCTCTCTTATCTCATCAAGATTGCGGCCTATAAGCGCATAGGTATTGGCCTCGCCGATTATCGCTGTGTTGGGCATCCCAAAGCTAACCTTGTGCTGCGGCGTGCTGGCCTTCCTTGTGGCATACTGCATAAACCTTTTCTCTCTTTCAAATCTTTCTTGTTCATCCTGTCCTTTGAGTATAAAGCTCAGAACTCCTCCTGCATAGCCATGCCTTGATTCTTCCCCGAGATCAGGATAATATACTCTCTCAACCTTGTCATTCTTTCTTAATGCACCAGCGAGCTCTCTTGCGAATCTTGAATGATAGTCAACCCTGCGGGCCAGACCAGACATCCTTTTCGCAATCTCGTTCGCATGGCCAGGAAACAGGGCAGCCCCTTTGCTTGCCCTTAAAGGCTTGACGCCTATATTTTTATCATTGATAAACTCATAAGGGCCTATAACAGCTCCTCCAAGGAAATCTCCCATGCCATTGAAATATTTTGACAAACTATGAATGACAATATCTGCTCCCATCATCAATGGATTCTGGAGATAAGGTGTAAGTAATGTATTGTCAACAACAACAGGAACATCATATTCCTTTGCAAGCTTTGACATCTCCCTCACTTTTGTGACATCCAGTGTTGGATTTGTAACTGTCTCAAAGAATAATGCAGCAATATTCCCTTTGTTCTTTTCAAGAGCCTCTCTTACTTTTTCCGGCTCTGTGGCGTCAACAAATTCTGTCTCACTAAGATTCTTTGGTCTTTTGTCTCTCAAAAGAATGCCTGTATGATAATACAATGTCTTTCCTGCAACAAACCTCTTGCCATCACTTCCTTCTGCAAGCGCATCAATAACTGCGCTTATTGCAGCCATTCCAGAAGAGAACACAGCAGCATCAATATTT
>DATDWE010000100.1:0-7002 GCA_035289765.1 Candidatus Nanoarchaeia archaeon | reverse complement strand
TCATACATCGGATCGCTCTCCTGGACAGAGCAGCCAATAGCCATCCATTCCTTGATAAAAGGGTAAAACCTTCCATTCTTCACAGCAAGGCATCTGTGGGAGAGCCTGACTTTATTGCCTTCAACAAACACAGGAAAATTCCTGCACGCAGACGGCCTTCCTGGATTGCTGTGTATTGTGCACTCATAATCCTTAAGGTGCGGGCATGGCTTTGAAGGATTGCCCAGAAAAAGCGAGTATCTCCCATCCTTGGTTTTCTTCAAGGTAGAATCTGCCTCAAACTCAGAAACCCTATCTCCTGTCAGAAGGCCTGCCTCCTTTGCATCCATCACAAGGTAGCCTTTCCTGCAGCAGTATGACTTGCATTCCTCATGGCAGAAATCGCTTATTGACTTTCTTGCCCTCTGCGCTATGCTCTCTGCATCCATAAAGCCTCTGCTGTAAATAATGCTATTTATAAATGTTGCCAGCACCAAAAACAATATAAACCTGCTTTCTTTTATATATTGGAGGGGGGTAAATCAGAGGCAATAAGACAAATGGCAGTGCTTTTTTCAGATTTCATCAGGGAAGTCCTGGAATACAATCCTTATGCAGATAAGGAGATGATCAGGAGGGTCTATGAGTTCGCAAAAAAGGCCCATGAAGGCCAGAAAAGGCAGTCAGGCGAGCCATATATAACTCATCCTGTTGAGACAGCAAGGATCCTTGCAGGCCTAAGGGCAGATTCTGCCACAATATGCGCTGCCCTGCTGCATGACTGCGTAGAGGATGAATGTGTCTCTCTTTCTGAGGTCAAAAAAGAGTTCGGCGAGGAGATAGCCTCCCTTGTCGAGGGAGTTACAAAGATAACCGGCGTGAAGTTCGAGACAAAGGAGGAGTACAAAGCACAGAACCTCAGGAAAGTGCTGTTTGCCACAGCAAAGGACATCAGGGTCATGCTCATAAAGCTAGCTGACAGGCTCCATAACATGCAGACACTGAAGCATTTCAGGGAGGACAAGCAGAAGAGGATTGCGCAGGATACGCTTGACATCTATGCGCCTATTGCGCACAAGCTCGGCATGTGGGCAATGAAAGGCCAGCTTGAGGACCTTGCGCTGAAATCTCTTGATCCAGATGCATACCACCAGCTTAGGGGGAAGATCTCCTCCAAGAGGCATGAGAGGGAGGAGAAGGCAAAGGAATTCCTGAAACTGATCAAGGACAAGCTGAAAGAAAGAGGCATTGATGCGACAGTTGAGGGAAGGGCAAAATACTTCTATTCCATCTACCTCAAGATGAAGGAGGAGAAAAAGGATTTCAATGAGATCTATGACCTTATAGCAGTAAGGATAATAACCAACACAATACCTGAGTGCTATGCTGCGCTTGGAGTCATCCATGAGCTGTACAAGCCGATGCCAGGCAGATTCAAGGACTATATCTCTGTGCCAAAGGCAAACGGATACCAGTCCCTCCACACTTCTGTAGTCGGAGGCTATGGAAGGATCATCGAGGTGCAGATAAGGACATGGGACATGCACCACATGGCAGAAGAGGGGATTGCAGCGCACTGGAGATACAAGGGCGAGGAGAAGGACAAGAAGTTTGACAGGAGGATAAGCTGGCTGAAGCAGCTGCTTGACTGGAAGAGGGATTCCAAGACAGCAGAGGAGTTTGTCGAGACACTCAAGATTGACCTGTTCGAGAATGAGATAGTCGTGTTCACCCCTAAAGGCGACCCGATATCCCTGCCAGAGGGATCCACGCCAGTAGACTTTGCTTATGCAGTGCACACCAACATAGGCAACCAGTGCGCGCAGGCAGACGTCAACAGGAGCATAGTCCCTCTTGACTACAAGCTGAAGAATGGCGACATTGTGAATATAATCACAAAGAAGAACGCAGTGCCTTCAAGGAACTGGCTGAACTTTGTCAAGTCATCAAAGGCAAGGAGCAAGATAAAGGGCATACTCAACATCTCCACAGACGTGAAGGAGAGGGAGGAGATTGCCGAGCAGGATCCGTCAAAACGCATCGAGATACTGAGCAAGAAAGCGCCTGTGAAATTCTCAAAATGCTGCGCTCCAAGATACGGGGACCCCATAATCGCATTCTACACAAAGGACGGCAAGATCACAGTGCACAAGAAGGACTGCAGGACCCTTGGAGGCCTTCCTGACAAGAAGCCTGCTGCCCTCAAATGGAAAGAGGAGGTCAAGGGCACTGTCAAGGTGAGGATTGTTGTGAATGACAGGGTCGGGATGCTGGCAGAGATACTCAACCTTATTGCGTTTGAGAAAATAAACATACAGTCAATCTACACAAGATCCAAGAAAGATAAGGTTGTGATAACGCTGAAGATGGCTCTGCCTGAGAAAACCGAGATAGGAGATATCCTCAGCAAGATAAAGGGGCTGAAGGACATCATAGATGTCAAGAGAGCAGACTAAACATAAATTTTATAAAGCCGGTTATTTAACCAATTTATATATCGGGTGGTATATTGGAAAAGCATAAGATTTACAAGACAAAGAGCGTTATGCTCAGCAGGAAGCCAAGGGCGAATGAAGATGACGAGTTCAAGACAGCCCTGATAGCGCTCTACAAGGTGAACAACCCGCACAAGACAGGCGATGTTCCTACAGAGGTCCTTGAGTTCACCAATATGGAGAAAGTCAGGATAAGGGACCTCAATGTCTCATATTATCTTGAAGGCAATGACCTCGTGATAAATGACCTTAAGTCCATTGACCTTGGGGTAGATGAGGAGAATCACAAGATAGTCCTCAGGGCAGAGCAGGAGAAGGTTGAGAGCAGGTCAGGGAAGAAAAAGAAATAATTATTCTATCTCTGTTTTTTAATATAATCTTTTATAAGACTATAAACATCAGATTCTCCAGATCGCTTTACCTTTGTGATGCACTGCCCTTACCCTGTGGATAGGGATGAAGGTCTCTTTTCCTCTTTCATGTATTGAAAGGATGTTCTTCTCTATCTTCTTTATCTTATGGGCAGGCACAACAATCTCTTTTTTCTGCAGATGGTCGTAATATGTGATTGTGAAATCCTTTTTTTCAGGGTGGGTATGGACATTATGAAGGATTTTTAGTGCCCCCTTTTCCATGCCTCCAAGAGGGTCAAATTCCCTGAATATAAGGCCAGATAGAGTCAGTATAGTCAATCCCAAGAACATGCTCAATGCAGGAGTAGCCACCCATTCCCAGCCAGGTATCTCCCACATTATATCTATGCCAGCCCATATCCCTCTCCAGAACAAGACTATACCTATTGCCCCTAGCAATGACCAAAGAAAATGCTTGTCTGACTCCCTCAATAGCATGCTGCACCTCTGTTTTGCTGTTGAGATGCATAAACTGCAGCCATTTAAATACTTTTGCATGGGACTGATATTTGCAATTTATTTATTTGATTATAGTGCTAATTTTTCCTAGCCTGGCCATACATTCGCAGAACCGCTCGATATTGGCCAGGTGACGCTTCTCTGCCTTTCCAAAATAGCAGAAAGGCACTGCTTCGACACCTCGCCACTGCAGATTTGAAGCGTGACAGGCGAGGCTAGGAAAAGAGTGTTCCATCAAAAGAAAATCAAGTTAGAATACAGAAGAATATCGCGGCCCTGCAGACCCCGATTTTCTGCAGGACCTTTTTGCTAAAAAAAACAATATCAGACTTCTCAGTTTCCTTGTGACATCTCCTCCTTCAGATCAGGGTGGATGTAAACACCCTCTTCATAGAACTCATCAAAGAAGCTGTCTTCTTCAAGTTTTATCAGTTTTATTTTTCTCATCCCAACCACCACTTTTAATGTTTTATGATATATCTAATAGAAACATTTATTAATATATAACTTATCTATATATTATATATAACATATAATAAGTATATATCTGACTGTAAATCTGGTGGGGGTGTGGTATATGGAGACAAGGAAGATAATCTCATTTGGCAATTCTTCATATGTTATCTCCCTGCCCAAGGGATGGGTCAGAGAGAACAAGCTCAATAAAGGAGACCTGCTGCATCTTGAGGAGAAGAATGACGAGATAACGATCTATGTGGGGGATGGCAGCCACAAGAAGATAGAGCCCAAGACAGTTGTCATTGACATAAACAACAAGAGCATCGAAATGATAAGGACAGAGGTTATCTCTGCATACCTGAACAATTATGATATAATAGAAGTGAAGGGAAAGCTGACAAAGGACCTCGCTGTGCAGATAAAATCCATACTGCGAAACCTCACAGGCATGGAGATCATAACGCAGGACGCAGAGAAGATAATAGCAAAAGACCTTCTCAATATCACAGAGATCTCGATAGAGACCCTTATAAGGAGGATGGACAATATTGTCAGGTCAATGCTCATTGACTCGATAAAGAGTATCCACAACAACATGTATGAGGAGATCTATGAGAGGGACCAGGACGTGAACAGGCTTGTGTTCCTTGCCTACAGGGTGATCAGGGCAGGGATGATTGACTCAAGGATAGCCAAGAGCCTTGGAAAGGCGAACATAGAGCTGCTGTACAACCAGATACTGATAGAGAAGCTTGAGAAAGTCGCTGACAAGGCAAAGAGGGTTGCAAGATTCCTCGGTCCGGCAAACCTGAAGGAATCAGAGAAGAAAGAGCTTGAGGATATATACTGTTCAATAAAGGAATGCTTCTTCAATGTGATGAAAGCCTATTACAAGAAGGACCTTGACCTGGCATTCAGGATAGAGACCGCAGGTGCAGAGAAGATAGCAAGGCTCAATGAGTTCTTGAAGGAGAGGCAGAATGCGCCTGCCCACGTTGTCATAGAGCAGATGAAATCAATGACGATCTCAGTCAAGAACATCGCAAGGGCAGTCATCGGCATGGAGAAGAATGTGTGGTGAAAGGACAAATAAAGATATCTAACCTATTCTATATCAGTTATTGATTAATGCAGAATTTGATTCATGATATCTTCTCTGACAATGATATCACTGTGCTCAGCCCCTATGCCCATCATGGCCATCTTTCTGTGCAGCAGGTCTTCGATGCATTCAACATACCTTGCTGCATTTGGTGTCAATGTCTTCCCATCCTTTTCCACTGTCTGGTCCCATGGATCCATCTCCTGGTAGATTGGTTTTGCTCTCCAGAGGGTATCTCTTCTGTCAAAAGAGACATCCCACTCATCAAAACGTCTGCCATCAACCTCATAGGCAACGCATATCTTTAATTTCTTTCCAAGCCTGGCTATAGATTCAAGTCTGTCAAAGCATGTTCCTGCAATGTAATCCATGTGCGCGCAGTCTGCTGTATATCTTCCAGCCAGTGCGTCAAACCAGCCAATATGCCTTGCTTTTCCTGTGGTTGTGCCAAATTCTCCCCATTCTGGAACAAGGATGCTGCTTGATTCCTTGTCCATCTCAGTAACAAAAGGCCTGTCCTTTATGCCAACACTGCTGACATACATCTTATATACTCCAATGACTCTGTCCGGCCTATGCGGAGGAAGGCCTGGGTTTGATGATGTTATCCCGGGATACTGGCCGTCGTCAACACTAAGCAGCATTCCCTGGGCGCCTTCTGCCAGCCAGAAATCGAAAGCTGGATCATTGAACAGCTTGTGCTCCTGCGCGAGGAAAGGTGCAAGGAAACTTCTTTCTGCTGCGTATGATGCAACAAATTCATCCAGTGTTCCTAACTCCTTTGGGAATCCCAAAGGAAATTTCCATTGCCTTAATATGGTCCTGGTTAGGTCCTCATCAAGGAACTCAACAAAACGGACACCGACCCTGTCATATTTGTCCCTTGCTGTCTGCTTTATTCCGCTTCCTGTTGATGAATGTTCTTCAAGATTGAAATTTGCCTGATCTTCTCCAGTATGATAATCAAATGTGATATGCGCTTTTGATGAGATGCCCAGGTTATCTGGAGTTACTTTAAAGCCTCTTGACCACAGCCCCTCTATCTCCTTAACAAGTTTTCTTGGATGGATAAACGTGCCTGTTCCCAGAAGGCTGTATGCATTATCTATCACAATCGAACTACAGATCTGGTGCAGTTTCACTGTCTTATCCTTTACTTTAAGATAGTCAAGAACCAATGTATGCCCTGCATTTGCGCCGCCCTGAAAGCGCAATGAAAGAATCTTTCCTTTTATAAGGCTTAATACATACTCAACAATCTTTCCCTTTCCTTCATCGCCATCCTGTGCGCCTATTATAGCAATATAATGAGCCATATTATTTTACACCCTATCAAACACTACATTCAGCTTATCTATTCGCCTCTTTTCTGCTATAATTGTTTATTGGTTTAGCTGTATATGTTTTGTTGTCTTTAATGCACTTTCCGCAAATAGCCGCCCTCCAGTCAGGTTCAAGCACATTCCAGAAGGATTCCATGACATTCTCAACAACACCTCTGATGGGAACGATAAAAGGCTCTCCTTCAAAAGAGTCTAGCTTAGAACTGCCTGGCCTGTATGTTGTGATGCAGTATCCATAACCAGGGGTCAGAGTAAGGTCAAATGTGAGTCTTGTCGTGGGAAATCTGTATGCATCAATGCCAACAATTCTGCCAACCGCATCATTGAACGATTTTGTGACATCAGCTTCTTTAATGCCTTCTTTTCTGAAATTCCTCCTGTTCAGGCCGCTTTTCTCAAGAAGGCTCAGCCACTTTTCTTTCTCAGCAGCGTCAGCCTTCAGCATTGAGATAAAGACCTGGGGTTGAGTGAAAGGCACGTATCCTGTGATCTTTGGAGTGAATACTGGCGCATCAGGCTCGCAATATAATCTGCTAAGCTCTCCAAAAAAACAGCCTGGACCAGGGCCTGAGAAATCTTTCATTGATTCATAGAGCATCTGTGTCTGGAACGCGTTGCCTGCAATAACCCCCCCTTTAATGTCAATCATGGCCGTATGCATCTCAGGAAGAGGATCCATCCCGCTAACATGGTCTGCAATCTCTGTCCTTACTGCACCATCACTGACTGCATAGATCATGTTTCTGCTGTTC
>DATDWE010000099.1:0-6815 GCA_035289765.1 Candidatus Nanoarchaeia archaeon | reverse complement strand
AATAAAGTGCAAAGATTCATATAAAATCATGGAATAACAAGAAACCAAATAAAAAAGAAAAGAACAAAAAAGAAGCTGATATCACATCTCAGGCATTCCACCCATTCCAGGAGGCATTCCTCTGGAAGGTCCCGATTCCTTTGAGCTGCCTGCAATGACATCGTCTATCCTTAATATCATCATTGCGACCTCTGCTGCTGAGCTGACTGCCTGCGTCTTTATCTTCAATGGCTCTATCACTCCTGCTTTCCAGGCGTCCATGACTTTTCCGGTGAAGACATCAACTCCAGCCCACTTCTTTCCCTTATCATGCATGGCTTTCAGCTCTGTCATCATATCAATCGGGTCAATGCCTGAGTTCTCTGCAAGGGTCTTTGGTATAATCTCAACAGCGTCAGCAAAAGCCTTCACTGCAAGCTGCTCTCTTCCAGAAAGAGAGTCAGAGAAGAGCCTCAGGTTTCTTGACAGTTCTATCTCAGAAGCTCCTGCTCCTGCAACAATCCTTCCTGAGGTCAGCGCAGAAGCGACATCGCCGACAGCATCCTCCATTGCCCTCTTTATCTCGTCAACAACATGCTCTGTCCCTCCTCTTATCAGGATTGTGACAGCCTTTGCGTTCTTGCATTCCTGGACATAAGTCATGTCCTCATCCCCTACTTTCTTCTCCTCAACAATCCCTGCCTTGCCGAGGTCATCTGCGCCCAGATCATCAAGGTTTGTGACAATCTTTGCTCCTGTTGCCCTTGCCAATGCCTCCATGTCTGATTTCTTGACGCGCCTTGCAGCATAGATTCCTTTTTTTGCAAGGAAATGCTGGGCCATGTCATCTATACCTTTCTGGCAGAAGACGACATTTGCGCCTGACTTCGCGACCTTCTCTACCATCTGCCTGAGCATCTTCTCCTCCATATCGATGAATGCCTGCATCTGGCTTGGGTCTGTTATCTGGATTTTTGCATCAATCTCAGTGCTCTTTATCTCAAGAGCAGAATCAATGAGAGCTATCTTCGGGTTCTTTATTGAGCGGGGCATCCCTGTGTGCGCCTTCTCCTTGTCAAGTACTATACCCTCTACAAATTCAGAGTCCTCAACAGAGCCTCCTACTTTCTTCTCAAGCTTTATGTTGCCCCTGTCGATTATTATCTGGCCGTTCTCCCTCTCCATCACATTCTTCACTGCCCTGACAGTAAGCTCTGAGAGCTTGTCTTTTGCTGCCTCAGCGCCCTTGCCAGTCATTGCAGTCATTGCTATATTGTTCAGCAGCTCGGCATCCTTCTCTGTTATCGGTTCTGAGATATTCTTAAGTATTATCTGGGCCTTTTCTGCAGCAATCCTGTATCCTTTTGCCACGACAGTAGGATGGATCTCCTGGTCAAGGAGGTCCTCTGCTTTCTTCAACAGTTCGCCTGCGATCACAACAGCTGTTGTTGTGCCGTCACCGACCTCATCCTCCTGGGTCTTTGCCACTTCCACGATCATCTTTGCAGAAGGGTGCTCAATGTTCATCTCATTGAGTATTGTGACTCCATCATTTGTGACTATCACATCGCCCAATGAATCAACTATCATCTTGTCCATCCCTTTAGGGCCCAATGTGGTCCTGACAGTCTCTGCGACAAGCTTTGCTGCCATTATATTGGTTCTCTGGGCATTCTTGCCTGTTGTCCTCTGGGTGCCTTCCGGCAGAATGAATATAGGCTGTATCTGGTTTGTCATATATATCTACCCCCTGATTCTTGATCAGAATATGTTAGAAAAATGAATAACCGGTTCTATATAAAGCTAACGGTTTCTTATATACATGCCATGCATAACATTTATAAATGTGCAAAATTTAGTCTTGCTGTGACCCCAACAATGGAAGGCATTGTTACCAATCAACCAGTCCAGCAGCCCCATCATGAGCATATTCTGAATATACTGTCCAACAAGGATGAGATCACGTGGCAGGCTGTGCTCTATGAGCTCGTGAAATCAGAGCAGATGGATCCCTGGGATATTGATGTATCCCTTCTATCCCATAAATACATAGGGACGCTGAAGAAGCTGAAGGAGTTTGACATGGCTCTCTCAGGAAAGGTTGTGCTTGCTGCTGCAATATTATTGAAGATAAAATCAAAGAGGCTTATCACAGAGGACATTGATGCCTTTGATAACCTCCTGTCAGGCCAGGACGAGGAGAGCCTTTATGACGGGCAGCCGCTTGATGAGCACCAGAGAGAAAGGATGAGGATTGACGGAATAGGCCTGATACCAAAGACTCCCCAGCCAAGGAAGAGGAAGGTCTCTATCTTTGAGCTTGTGGATGCCCTGAGGCTTGCGCTCGATACAGACAGGAGAAGATTATTGAGGATAAGGCCTGTTGAGATGGTGCTTCCCCAGAAAACATGGGACATCTCTGATGCAATGAGATCAATCTACTCAAGGATAGTGGGATTTTTTACAGGAGATGAGGGAGGAAAGCTGACATTCGACCAGCTTGTTCCAGACGGCAGCAAAAAAGACAAGATCCAGACATTCCTTCCGCTGCTTCACCTCACAACCCAGAGGAAAATAGACCTGTTCCAGGATGTCCCTTTCGGAGAGATTGAGATAAGGCTCAATGCAGACAAGCAGGTCGAGAAGGAGCTTGGGGAGTTAGGCTGATATTTCTTAAAGAGATATATTAAAATATCCATTAATCCCATAAAAGAAGACGTCAGATCTCTATCACTATCTTATTCCTTCCCTGCGGATAAACTTTTACCTGCTCACCCTTCTTCAGGCCGATGAAATCAGCTATTCTCTTGTTTATTATCACGCCCAATGAATCCCCTATTTTCCCCACTCTTGTGACTGCTTCAATGCCCCAGAGGCCTTTTTCCTTGGAAACCCTTGTTATTTCGTCTGATGCTTTTTCATCAAAATATACCTCACCACACTTTGTGCACACTTCTGCTGGAAATTTGCCCAAAAGAATCCCCTTTACTTTAAATGGCTTCTTTCTCAATACCATCCTTCCCCCGCACTCATAACATTTATTTCTTGACGATTTTGTTTTCATATTACCATCACTGTTTTTATTATATATCTGTTACCTCTTATTTTATAGGCAACAGCAACATAACTATAAATGCTAAGCCAGCCGTCTGTCTGTTCTGTTTTTGAGCCTCTTTTTATTGTCTTTATAACTAATTCCCTGCCTATTCCCCTCAGAACCATCTGTTCCTCTGCATGCCCCGTAAATGAAATATCCATTTTGTTCTATCATAATCTATTATAATAGATTATAATATTTAAATCTTTCGCTGAATTTTAGTGGCCAGAATTCTTTATATGCCTTTCTCAGAAAAAACCCCTGTTTTTCCGGCTGATTGGGAAGATCTTTCGGTTTTATACCTCTATACTTTATAACTATCAAACCCCAAACATTTAAAAACCCCTTATTAAACCATGATTCCGGTGGTATATGGCGCATATATGGACAACTAATTTTTATGGCAATCCTAATGTGGGCTTGTATGCTTTTGCGACAGACAAGCACTGCCTTATGGGATATGACCTCAGGAAAAGCATCAGGAAACAGATAGAGGAAATCCTAAATGTTCCAGTGCATCACATGACTATGTGCGGAACACCTCTCTTGGGCGTCTTTCTTGCAGGAAACAAGAACTGCCTTCTTGTGCCGTCAATATGCTTCGATGATGAGATCGAGGTCCTGAAGAGGCTCAAGATAAAATATGCCGTCATCGACACAAAGCTGACAGCATTGGGCAACAATATCCTTTGCAATGACCATGGCTGCATTGTCAACCCTGATTTCAGCGATGATGCAGTCAATGCAATAGGAAAAGCCCTCAAAGTGGATGTCCACAAGGCAGAGATTGCAGGGATAAAGACAGTGGGCTCTGCCGCAGTGGCAAACTCAACACACTGCCTTGTCCACCGCGATGCAGAGAGCAAGGAGATTGAGAATATAGGAAAAATATTGAAGGTTGAGGTTGAAACAGGCACAATAAACATGGCAAATCCTTTTTTAAGGTCAGGCATCATATGCAATAACCATGGCTTGGTTGTGGGTGACGGCAGCGGAGGTCCTGAAGTCACAAACGCTGACGAGGCGCTTGGTTATTTGGAAAAATACAGGAGGCAATAACATGCAGAAAGAATTGCAGAAGAGATATCTTGAGCTGCAGCTGCTTGACCAGCAGATAAAGCAGATCCAGAAGAACATCGAGCTGATAGAGAACCAGATGGCAGAGCTTGAGTCAATGAGCATAAGCCTTGAGGAGCTCAGCAGCGTGAAGCCCGGCACAGAGATATTTGTCCCTGTTGCAGGAGGTGTCTTTGCAAAGGCAGAGCTCAAAGACAACAAAGACCTTGTCATAAATGTTGGCGCAGGAACTGCTGTGAAGAAATCAATAACCCAGACAAAGGGCATGATAGCAAACCAGATCAATGACATAGCGTCAGCAAGGGATGAGCTTCTTATGCAGCTGCATCAGTTCGTGAGCAAGGCGCAGAAGATCCAGCAGGATCTTATAAAGCTTCAGGAGGAAAAGGAGTAAGATGTTCAAGTTTCTGAAAGAAAAGCTGAAGAGCGCAATATCATCCATCTCCAGGAGGGCTGAAGAAGAGGCAGAAGTAATAGAGAAGCCCAAAGAGAAGAAACCTGCAAAGAAGGAAGAGGCAAAGAAAGAGAAGCCTAAAAAAGAAGCCAGAAAGGCAGAGAAACCCAAGGCAGCAGAGAAGAAGCAGAGGCCAAGGCCAGAGATCAAGGAGAAAAAGGAGAAGCCGCAGCCTGCAGAGAAGATTCCTGATAAAAAGAAAGAGATAAAAGAGGAGATAGAAGAGGCAGAGGAGAAAAAGGGATTCTTCGGAAGGCTGAAGGAAAGGTTCGCTAAAAAAGAAGAGGAAACAGAAGAGAAAGAAGAGCCAGAAGAAGAAAAGGAAGCTGAAGAAGAAAAAGAAGAGGTCCAGGAAGAGGAGGAGAAGCCAGAAGCTACCAGGGAAAAGGTCCAGGAAGAGGAAGAAGAACCAGAGAAAAGAGGATTCTTTGCAAGGGTAAAAGAGGCCGTCTCAACTAAAGTATTGTCAGAAAAGCAGTTTGAAGAGATGTTTGAGGAGCTTCAGATGGCCCTGCTTGAGAATAATGTCGCATGGGAGGTCGTTGAGAAGATAAAAGGGGACATGAGGCAGAGCCTTGTGGACAAGAGGATTGAAAGGGGAAAGTTTGAGAATATAATCGGCGCAACACTTCATGATTCCATAAGCTCATTGTTTGACATTGAGCGGATAAACCTCATAAAAGAGATAAAGGGCAAAAAACCATACATCATTGTCTTTGTGGGAGTCAATGGCTCAGGAAAGACAACAACAATAGCAAAGATAGCAAAGCTCATGCAGAACAGCAAGCTGAAGCCAGTCATTGCAGCATCTGACACTTTCAGGGCAGCAGCAATACAGCAGCTTGAGGAGCACGGCAGCAGGCTCGGAGTGAAGGTCATAAAGCACGATTATGGCTCAGATCCAGCTGCAGTGGCATTTGACGCAATAAAATATGCAGAGTCAAAAGGGCTTGATGTTGTGCTGATAGACACAGCAGGAAGGCAGCATTCCAATGTCAATCTCATGGATGAGATGAAGAAGATTGTCAGGGTGTCAAAGCCCAATCTCAAGGTCTTCATAGGTGAGTCAATAACAGGCAATGACTGCATTGAGCAGGCAAAATCATTCAATGAGGCAATAGGCATTGACGCCATTGTGCTCACAAAAGCAGATGTTGATGAGAAAGGAGGCGCTGCAGTCTCTGTAAGCTATGTGACTGGCAAACCCATACTTTTCATTGGCATGGGCCAGGGTTATGAGGACCTGAAGGAGTTTGACAAGAAGCTGATAATGGAGAACTTAGGTCTTGCCTGATACACAATCTTTATAAACCTCAATACTAAAATAACATCATGCAAAAGAGGGATAAGCAAATATTATATGTTATTTCTTCTGTTATACTAATTTCCATCATAACGCTCCTCTACTACTCTTTCTCAGACGGCCAGAGGAAGTTTGCAGAGCAGATATCATTGGACGAAAGCATTAAAGGAACATCTATTGAGAAGGTTGTGCTCGAGATCAAAGACAGCGTTGACAGCGGCAGGTCACCAGTTACAATGGCAAAAGTTCTTGAGGAGAAAGACGGCTACATCTGCGCCATAAAGGCTGTTGAAGGTCTGATGTCCCTGAAAGTCAAGGACGGCATGATAAGGGAGGACATCCTCTGGGGCAAGGCAAACACAACTGCATTCATAATAGGCAGCAATGTCTACAGGTATTCCCTGCAGTACAGGCAGTGGCTGAAGTTTGACTACAGCCCTGAGATGGAGATGTCTAACAGGCAGATAACCCACGGCATTTATTCTGAATATGAGCTGATAAACAAGACAATGCCTGAGAATGTTGTGTGCGTCAGGGCTGATGTCCCTGAGAGCGACTTTGAATTCCCGATAGAAGAGGCAGTTGATGTCGAGGAAGCGATAAGCGATCTTAATATTGGCTGAGTATTCTCTATTCAAATCTTATTGTTTTAGCCAGAGAATTCAATAACTCCATCCAGATAAACCCCTTTCTTCAGCTCAACAGGCCTCCAGTCATCTATCACAAGCTTTGCATCAAGCCATTCTGCAAGCTCTTCTGGATTTCCTATTGTTGCGCTGAGCGCAAGTATCTGGATGTTCTTCAGGAGCTGCCTCAGGATCGTGATCAATATCTCAAGTGTAGGCCCTCTCCCAGGATCATTGAGGAGATGGATTTCATCCACAACAACTGTCTTCACGTCCCTG
>DATDWE010000098.1:0-9026 GCA_035289765.1 Candidatus Nanoarchaeia archaeon | reverse complement strand
TGCTGGCTCAAGCAGCTGCGACCTTCCGAACTTCAGGTCGCCAGTGTATACAAGATTGTGAAGGCCGTTGCCGATGTGCAGATGCACCATAGAGCTGCCAAGAATATGGCCTGCATTGTAGAGTGTGATCCTCACATCAGGGGTGATGTCAGTGACCTCCTCATAATCAAGGCATATTGTGTGCTTCACCATCTCTTTCACATCATCCTGGCTGTACAGGGGATCTTTTCCTTCATTGACCATTATCTTGATTGCATCAAGCTGCAGAAGGGACATCACATCTCTTGTCGGAGCAGTGCAATATATAGGTCCCCTATATCCGAATTTGAATAAGTATGGAATCAGCCCGGAGTGGTCAAGATGGGAATGGGAAACAATGACGGCATCCAGCTCATCAATCTTGAATTCAGGGCATTCAAGGAAAGGGTATGGCTGCTGTTCTGATGCGACATCAATGCCGCAGTCAAGCAGGACCCTTGATTCAGGTGTCTGGAGCAGAAGGCAGCTTCTTCCCACCTGCCTTGCGCCGCCAAGAAATGTTACCCTAATCCATTCATTTTTTTTCTCCCTTAGCCAGCCGTCGTACACCCTGTGGCCTATCTTGTTAAGGAATTTCCTCCTGTAATCAGAATTCTGGTATAGGACAGACCTTATGTTCTCTATAAGCTGTGACCTTATTGCGGGAGTTCTTCTTATGAGAGGTACCCATAATGTCTTCTCTTTTATCTCCCTCAGTATGGCTCCCTGCTTGCCTATTGCAAGGCCTGGCTTCTCTGTCTCTATCACCACCTGACTTCTCTGGCTGTCAAATATTATGTTTCCCAGCCCTGCCTCTGCAGGGATTATCTTCCTTATCACATCCTGGGCATTTTCAGAATCCATTGTGATTGAAGGATCTGGCCTGAGCTCCACCCTTTTCTTGAACTCATCCACTATCCTCTTTATCACGCCTTCATTGTTAAGGAAGAATTCCTTGTCTTTTGTGTAGAATGTGATGTTGGCTCCTTCAAACCCTGCATCAGATATCTTGTTGGCAGGAAGATGCTCTGTCATTTCCTTTATTATGTCTCCCATGATTACACCTGTAATTATTATCAGATAAAACTTAGATTATTGTCTTATAAGCGCCAGTTTTTAGCAACTCTAAAATTTTTGTCGAGATTACAAACAAAACAAACATTTATCACTCTATTTTTGTTGTGAGATCCCTTGAAACTTCCTTTCTAAGCCCTTGCTTGGTTATTGTTATTATGTCAAACCCTGATCCTGAGGCAGAATCCCTCTGCAGTGCGGCGTTCAATGCCTTCAAAGTCAGTTTCTTGCCTTCTTCCACTGACATGTCCTTCTTGTAAAGAGTCTCCAGGACACCATATGCGAAAACAGAGCCAGAGCCATCTGATGTGAAATCATTCTCTTCTGTTATGCTTCCATCAGGGCCTATGTTATACAGCTTATATCCATTGCTGTCTGCTCCGCCGATCAGGAATGCGACAATCCCGGGGAACATGCTCAGCCTTCTCATGTTTGAGTAGGCCATTCCAGCAATAAGATTTGCCGCCTCTTTGACACTGACCTCGACATTGGTCCTTACTTTCCTGAGCTTTATCTCTGCCCTGATAAGTTTGACTAGAAGCTGGGCATCTGAGACCATTCCTGCTATTGTGACGGCCATCAGGTCATCAATCTGGTGTATCTTGTCAAATTTCTTGCCGACAATCATATTGCCTGCTGTTGCCCTTTTGTCAGCAGCAAGAATGATACCATCTTTGCAGACAATGCCGATAGTTGTTGTTCCTGTCTTAATCATTTCTTGTTTGTCCATCATTTATCCCTTAGAACATTTCTAAGAATTACACCCTACTGGTTTGCAGAGGTAATATTTAAATGTTTCGGTGCTGTTTTGCCTTGTATATAGTGTTAATAATAAAGCAAGTCAATAATGAGGTAAGCCAATATTGAAGTCAATAAAAATGAATTGATAACAAACATGCTAAAGCCTTATTTTCTGGCTTTCTCTATCCTTCCTTTGAGCAGCGCATCGAGGCTTTGGTCATTCACTTTTATGACCTGCCACCTGACTCCCGGAAGGTCTCCTTTTGCCCTGCCTTTAACGCCGCCAATGCACTCAACTATCACTTCATCGTGCTCGTCCATCATCTTTATTGCTCCGTCTCCTGGCGCAAATGCAGTTATCTGCCTGCCGTTCTTTATCAGCTGGACACGGACGCACTTTCTCATTGCAGAATTAGGCTGTTTTGCCTCCATTTGGACCTTCTCAAGGATTATGCCTCTTGCCTGGTGAGCCCCTTCAAGAGGGTCTGACTTCTCCTTAAGCCTTAATGTCCTGCTCACGAACTTTGGCTTAAGCCATCTGCTGCGTTTCCTTCTCTTCTTGAGCTTCTTCCCTGCGTTCAATCCTCTTGATTTGCTTCCCATGTTAGACCTTTAGCATAGCTTATATGCGCGTATATAAAGTGAATATATATGGATAAAAAGTTTATAGGGGGTTTATAAATTTTATGTAATGTTACTGTAAGGTTAGTGTTATAAGGTTATGCAGATCATACAACCTTTATCTCTTTTACCTCAAAATACCTCCTTACATTTGCCTCAAGGTTCCTCAGATTCTGGGCATTCCTGCCTATGAGCAGGCCTTTTGTCTTAGAGTCAGGGCCTGCTATTGTCACAATGCCCATCTCATCCTCAGATATTCCGCTCACCTTCAGCGGCATGACCATATTCTTTATGCACTCAAGCTTGTCAGGATTGAACTCCACGACCCTTATCTTCTTCTGCAGCTTTCTCTCAAGCGTCTTCACGTTCTCTGCCCTCTTTCCGAGAGCCTTGCCCATCTCCCCTGGCAGCACGACAAAAGTCAGGTTGTTCAGCTTCTCGTCTGCAAAGCAGTCTTTCAGCCTGGCATGGGTCAGATTCTCGAACAAGGACATTATCTTCATAAGAGAAACATCATATTTTATTCTCATTTTTTTACGCCCATGACAGAAATAAAGAAATGTTTCCTGCATAGGATTCCCAGCTCATCGTTGGGCACATCAAGCTGCTCTACACTGGCGCCCGACATCTTGGAATATCTCTCGATAGTCTCCTTAAGCTCAGCCGGGCAGTTTGATGCAAGAAGCACCTTTGACACCTTGCCAAGCCTGAGATTCTTCAATGTCTGGTCTTTTCCTATGAATACCTTCTTTTCCTTCACAAGCTTTTTTATGTCTTCCATATTCACTTCACCGGTTTGACCTCTACAGCAAGTCCTGGCAGACCTGTACCTACAGGAACAGGCTGGTTAAGCATGACATTCTCAACAACTGACCTCAGCTTGTCCTTCTCCCCCACAAGAGCTGCCTCGATGATGTATTTTATCGGAGTCTCAAAGGATGCCCTTGCGAGCACAGAGGATTTCTCTGATATGATGCCGTACCTTGTTATTCCCTGCGGCTTCTCTGAGAAGCACATCATGTCTGAGACAAGCATTATGTGCCTTCTGTCAATGTTAAGGCCCTGCATGTCTATTACCTTGAAGAGCTCATTGATTATCGCCTGCCTTGCAGCCTCCACACCAAGGACCTTCGCGATCTCAAAGATATCATTGCAGGTTGTCCTTGCTGAATCCACAAAGTCAAGCTCAAGCACTTTCTTCAGGTTTGATCCTGCAGTTATTATTATGAATTCAGGGCCTCTCTTCACAGGAAGAACCTGCGTGATCCCTTTCACTCCTTGGACAAATATGTTCTTCATCTTCTCCCTGAGCTTGTAAACCTCATTGAGATTG
This sequence comes from Candidatus Nanoarchaeia archaeon, assembly GCA_035289765.1. Taxonomy (GTDB): domain Archaea; phylum Nanobdellota; class Nanobdellia; order Woesearchaeales; family UBA12501; genus WJJV01. Next base: position 5,239 of record DATDWE010000098.1, on the reverse strand, counting down.
TTATCCTTGCTTGTTGACCTTATTATAAGCAGGTCCTTGTCTGCGCTTGACTGCCTGACAGCTGTCTTCGGCTCCTTGCTTATGATCTTTAGTATCGCACCCCTTGTGACTTCAAGCTCCTTCAGCCTGTCAGCATTAAGCTTGAGCTCCACAGTGAGATCAACAACATTTATGTTAAGCTCTGATATGATATCCTTAACCTTTGTCTCCTTTACTGAGAGCGCAATCTTCTTGATGTCCTTTCCTGCTGAGTATGGCTTCTCAAGGAATATCTCCATCATTGGCGTGCTTATATCCTTCCTTCCGTCCAGTATCTCAATGACTCTTGGAAGGCCTGTTGTCACGTTCATCTCTGCAACTCCTGCATAATGGAATGTGTTCAGGGTCATCTGTGTGCCTGGCTCCCCTATTGACTCGGCAGATATCAGTCCGACTGACTCGCCTGGCTGCACCTTTATGGTATTGTATTCTTCAACCACAAGGTCCAGAATCTGCTTCAGCTGGGCCTTGGTTATCTTTGAATGAAGATTGCTCTTTATATCAGCTATTATCCTGGGATTGAGCTTATCCTCATACTCCTTGAATATTTCTTCGTTCATATTGCCACCGTTGATTATTTATTCTCCTGCAACCTGATCTATTATTCTCTTGACATTGATTGAGCCGCCTTCGCTCATTGAGACGTCCACACCATCCTCTCCATAACTGAACTGTATTATCTTGCCGCTTGCGTCCCTGACAGTATGGTCATACTCTACCTTCAGGTCCTGCATTGAGTTTGCAAGCCTTCTGTAAAGATATCCTGATTTAGGCGTTCTCAGCGCAGTATCCATAAGAGAGTCTCTTCCTGTCATTGCTGCAAAGAAGAACTCTGCCGGCTTGAGGCCGTGCTTGAATCCGTTCCTTATGAAGCCGTGCGCGTCAGGAGACAGGTCATTCTGCCTGAAGCATGACAAGGTCCTGTTCTTGAATCCCATGCTTATCCTTCTTCCCCTGAGAGCCTGCTGGCCCACGCATGCTGCCATCTGGGCCATGTTGATTGGGTTGCCTCTTGCTCCGCTGTCAGCCATTATGAAAGTGCCTGTTTTCCTGGAGGCAAACTCAAGGACAATGTTTCCTGCGTCGTTTCTGGCCCTATTCAGGACCTCCAGAATCTTAAGCTCAAGCGTTTCCATCAGGGTCTTGCCTGGGAATGCCTCAAGCTCTTTCTTGACATACATATCAATGAACTTGTCAATCTCTCCCTCTGCGTTTGTCAGGATCTCATCAACTTTCTTTGCTGCGTTATGCGGCAGGTCCATGTCAGAAAGGGTTGTTGTAAATCCCCTTAAGAGGAGAACCCTGATCCCAAGCCTGAATATGTTTCCGAGAATCTTGATAGTGGCCTCTTTGCCGTACTTTTTGTGCAGATTCCTGAGAAGGAATCCTGATCCCTGCCCGAGGTTTGCAGAGTCCATCACGCCTTCAATGAGATTTCCGTCCTTTATGATGACTCTTGAGTCAAGGATGCACCTGTCTTTCTGGAAATTCTCGCACTCTATGCATGGCTTTGCCTTTCTTCTGCATGCCTTGGACCTTCCGATGAAATTGAAGTCCTCTGGTATCATCACGCTGAAAATTTCCTTGCCATTTATGACCTTCTTGTTAGAAAGCCTTGAGAAATCAGTTATCCCTATTGAAGCGAGCAGCTGCACTGCCTTATCCCTTGGAAGGTCCATATCTTTTGTGAGGAGATAGTTTCCTGATATCGAATCCTGGATGCAGCCTATGACGCTCAGGCCGTATCTCGGGCTTATGAGCTGCGTCTCAATCATCATGAGGATCTCTGCCTCTGACCTTGCCTCCTCAGACTGAGGTATGTGGATGTTCATCTCATCTCCGTCAAAGTCAGCATTGTAAGGATGCGCTACAGCAGGGTTAAGTCTGAATGTCTTGTCAGGGAGGACCTTCACCCTGTGGGCCATCATGGACATCCTGTGGAGTGACGGCTGCCTGTTGAATATCGCCACATCGCCGTCCATAAGATGCCTCTCCACAATGTATCCTGGCTGGACCTCCTCGATTATCTGCTCATGGGTATCATCAGTTATCTTCTTCTTTTTTCCATCTGGCCTTATGACATAGTTTGCCCCCGGATACTTCTTCGGGCCTCTCTCAAGGAACTTCTTGAGGTATTCCATGTTCCATTCAGTGACCCTTTCAGGGACAGTAAGCTTCATCGCGACGACCAAGGGAATTCCAACCTCATTGAGGTCTATCATTGGATCAGGGCTTATGACTGTTCTTGAGGAGAAGTTGGTCCTTTTTCCTGCAAGATTGTGCCTTATCCTTCCCTCTTTGCTCTTTATTCTCTCAGTTATTGTCTTGAGCGGCTGTCCTGACCTGTGTCTTGCAGGAGGAAGCTGCGCTATGTTATTGTCAAAGAATGTTGTTACATGGTACTGGAGAAGGTCCCATAGGTCCTCTATGATTATCTCGGGCGCTCCTGCATTGATGTTCTCAAATAGCCTCTGGTTTATCCTGACTATATCCCCAAGCTTGTGCGTCAGGTCATCCTCGCTTCTTTCCCCTGACTCCAGAGTTATCGAAGGCCTCATTGTGACAGGAGGTATTGCCATGACTGTGAGTATGATCCATTCCGGCCTTGCTACCTCAGGATTTATCCCGAACACCTTGCAGTCCTCATCAGGTATTTTCTCAAGCCTTGACCTGATCTCAATAGGTGAAAGCCTCTTTTCGGCCTCAAATATAGTGTACGGCTTCTCAAGGATTATCTTCTGCTGCCTTGCCTTGCAGTGGGGGCACTTGTTTATTGTCTTAAGGCTTGACACTATTTCCCTCACCCTCTTTCTTCTTGCATCAAAATCAAGCTGCTTCTCAATCTCGTCAAGCTCCTTGGCGTACTTGTCAAACTTGTTCTTTGGGATGAGCACCTTGCCGCACTCCTTGCACGTGCACCTCAGAAGATTCAGTATCAGGCCGATGAATTTGACATGAAGCACAGGTCTTGCGAGCTCTATGTAGCCGAAATGGCCCACGCACTCCTTGAGCTTTGAGCCGCATGTCTTGCATTTGAGTCCTGGATCTATGACCCCAAGCCTTATGTCCATCAGGCCGCCGTCAACAGGATAGCCCTCCTTGTCATAAAGCTCCGGCGTGACAACCTTTGCGACTGCCATCTTCTTGATCATCTTTGGGCTCAGGAGACCGAAGTCTACCTGGCTCACTTTTTTGTATGTGAATCTTTCTCTTTCTGCCATTCTTCAATCACTCAGTATTTTGTCTTCAATCTAAGCTTAGGGTATATTCCCAAAGACTTGAACTCATCTAGTATCAGCTTGAAAGCATAGGATATCTCAACATCAGTTATCTCCACATTGTCTCCGCAGATGGGGCAGAATCTTGCGTCCTTGAACTCGTTGTATATGGCAATGGTTCCGCAGCTCTCGCACACAGGCACAATTGTCCTGTCTGAATCAAATCTCTCCTTGAGAAGCAAAGATGCTCCATGAGCCACAAAGGTATCCTTTTCCATCTCACCAAGCCTCAATCCTCCTTCCTTTGCCCTTCCTTCTGTTGGCTGCCTTGTGAGCAGCTGGATTGGGCCGCGTGCCCTTGCATGCAGCTTGTTCGCTACCATGTGTTTCAATTTCAGATAATATATGTCTCCAACGAATATCTTTGCCTCATACTGCTCTCCTGTCTCTCCGTCATAGAAGGTCTCAGTGCCATTCTCCCTGAAGCCCAGCGAAAGAAGCTCTTTTCTCAGCGCATCCTCTGATTCAGAGTCAAATGTTGTGCCATCTATGTACCTTCCTGCAAGCCCGCCAACTTTTCCCCCTACAAGCTCTATCATGTGGGAGATTGTCATTCTTGAGGGTATGCCGTGAGGAGAGAATATCAGATCAGGGGTTATTCCTGAGGCGCTGAATGGCATGTCTGCCTGCGGAACAATGAGGCCCACTATTCCTTTCTGCCCGTGCCTGGATGTGAACTTGTCTCCAATCTCAGGGATCCTCTGGTCTCTGAGCCTTACCTGGATAAGCTTGTTGCCTTCCTCATTCTCTGTCAGGACGACAAAATCAACAACTCCCTGCTCGCCGTGCTTTATTGAGAATGAGCTTTCCCTTCTTGTCCCTGCTGAAAGGCTGTATTCATCAACACCGCTGAGGAATCTTGGAGGAGATGTCTTGCCGATTACAACATCGCCCTCCTGAACAAATGCTTCAGGATGTATTATTCCATCATCCTCAAGGAACCTGTAGTCTTTCTCTGATTTGTATCCCTTGACATCCTTGTCAGGGATGCATATCTCATCTGTGAGGCCTCCTGCATACCTAAGCTCCTCGATAACAGCAGGCCTGTAATATGAGCTTCTTCCAAAGCCCCTGTCAATTGACCCTTTGTTTATGACAATGGCGTCCTCCATGTTATATCCTTTATAGCTCATGACAGCAACGATGATGTTCTGTCCGGAAGGATGCTTCTCATAGCCAAAGACATCATTAGTTATTGTCCTGACGACAGGAAGCTGCGGAGAGTGCAGAAGATTGACATCCATGTCCATCCTGACCAGGAAATTGGCAGTATAAAATCCAAGAGCCTGCTTCTGGTTCTTTGATCCCATGCTTACTCTTGCTCCTGGACTGTGGTTTGAGAAAGGGACAAGCGAAGCGCAAAGCCCGAGAATTACCACAGGCGATATCTCAACATGAGTATGATCTTTTGTAAGCTCCTCTTCTGTGAAAGCGACAAGGATATTCTCCTCCTCATTTGCATCAAGGTATTCTATTACACCTTGGTTCAGCAGGTCATTGAATGATATCTCGCCCTTCTCAAGCTGCTGCACGTGCCTCTCAGTCAGCAGAGGCTTTCCGTCCTTCACGACAATCAGCGGCCTTCTGACCCTTCCCTTGGAGTTCTCGACTGATATCTCATCCTTTGCAGCATCATAGTTGATATTCAGATTGAACGTCACCTCTCCCTTCCTTCTTGAGTCTATGACATTCTGCACAAACTTCTGCGGCTCGTCCACATATCCAACGAATTTGCTGTTAAGATATACTTCTGTCATTTTACAACATTCAACCCCATTGTTTTAAGGCTTTTTATCAGATCTTCTTCAGGAGCTTCTCCTGAGATCTCAGCAAGCAATGAAAGATTCTTCCTCAGGCCTATGTTCGTTCCCTCAGGAGTCTCAACAGGGCACAGCCTTCCTATGTGGGTAGGATGAAGGCCT
>DATDWE010000097.1:0-3314 GCA_035289765.1 Candidatus Nanoarchaeia archaeon | reverse complement strand
AAATACTTAAATAAGATATTTAATTCTGGCATAAAGGGGTGCTGATATGGGCGTGTTTGAGAGAAGCTGGAACATAACAAAGCTTAGTTTTGACGTGATCAACAAGGACAGGGAGCTGCTGCTCTTTCCGGTCCTTGCAGGTATATTCTCATTGCTTTTCATTGTTGCGATTCTTGTGCCCACAATAGTTGTCTCGCTGCTGAAGGGAGCCAGCGCCCAGGCATTCGGAGGCCTTGAGTACCTGCTTCTGTTTGTGACATACCTTGTGCTCGCGTTTGTGGCAACATTCTTCAATGTGTGCGTTGTCTACACAGCAAAGAAGAGATTTGAGGGAGGGAATGCGACATTCAGAGAGAGCATATCCTTTGCACTCTCGAGGGTCCATCTGATCCTGATGTGGAGCCTTCTTGCAGCGACTGTCGGAATCATATTGAGAGCAATTGACAGGTCTGCTGAGAAAGCAGGAGGGGGGGCCAGGGTAGTCCTGAAGATAATGACTTCATTGCTCGGCATGATGTGGAGCATCATAACAATATTTGTGGTGCCTGCGATGGTCTACAACAATCTCGGGCCTGTTGATGCAATAAAGAAGTCAGTGCAGGTGCTGAGAAAGACATGGGGCGAGAGCCTTGTGAGGCATTTCGGCCTGGGGCTTGTGCAGTTTATCTTCATAATTATCGGGATTGTTATTGCAATCCCATTGTTCATCCTGCTTGCCATGCTTGGGCCAGCAGGAGTGGTTGCAGGGATAGGGATCTTTGTGGTATATTTTCTCGGAGTGTTCCTTGTGTTCGGGCTTGCAAACACAGTGTTCAACACTGCACTGTATGCATATGCTGACACAGGCAAGATACCTTCTGGCTATTCTGAAGATATAATGAAAGGCGCATTTGTCGAGAGAAAAGAGAGCTTTATGGGAAGAGGTATTGTATAAGCAGCCTTTATAATATAAGAATGTTGTCAGACTCCTGTCATTTCATCTTCCTTCTCAGTCTTGCAAGCTCCTGATAGTCCTCTTTTGTTCCGCTGCCGTCTTTGCATTTTGCTTCAAGCTCAGCAAGCTCAGCCTTCTTGTCCTTCTGTCTCCTCTGCAGGTCCCTTTTTGATATTGTCATATCATTTCACCTGAAGCCTGGAATAAAACCGGATATATAAACTTATCTCCAGAAACCTCTGGGCTGCTGAGGCTGTCCAGAATTTATATATGCTGCAATGCCCAGACTGCTGTCTGGATAGGAATTAAAAAAAATAAATCAGAAAAATAGAAATAAAATCACTCGTCAGTACTCTCTTCGTCGTCAGTACTTTCTTCGTAATTATCTCCTTCGGACTCTTCCTGAGACTCTTTTTTTGAAGAGCCTTTTCCGCCGCCTGAGACATTAACTGCTTTTGGACCCCTGTCTCCCTGCTCGACATCGAATGACACTTCGTCGTTCTCTCCTATTGTCACGCCAGACTTAAGGCCTGTCTTATGCACAAAATACTCCTTTCCGTCATCGCCGGCTATGAAGCCGAATCCCTTCATCACGTTAAAAAACTTTACTTTTCCTTTCATTTTACTACCTCACTAATATATAATATACACTAGGAGAAAAACGTCCATTTATAAATTCTTGCTTTTTTGGAGGCGGTTTTGGGGCCATATGGGCTGGGCAGGATAGGTGGGCGGTTAAGAGGTTTTGACGGGTTTTGGGCTGCCAGGACTTGCTTAACCAGAACAGTATATGCAGAATTCGCACCCTTCTTTTAGTTTGGGTTCATGACCTTTGAGGCATCTCAGGGCACTGCTGAAGAATGTCAGGATTTTTCCAATATATTATAGTCAAGATGTCTTGATACTAAAGCGGGTCTGACTGAATCAGAGATTTCCATGATTTTCTTTGCTTTGTTAAAAGGTACAACAAGCCAACCCCCTTTTTTTACAGAATCTAAAGCAACCATAAGTCCATGATATTTTCCATCTGACCACCCATAATCATCATTTAGATGCACAAGATCATATGAACCAGGTTCAAAATCAGAGGGAGGCGTCCCAGGTATTTTCCATTTGATGAAGCGTGTTGTCTTGTTTTTCTTCATAAGGTCCTTCATAATGCCATTTATATAGCGAATATTCTCTTTATCGATTGCCCAAGGGTTTACTATCTGCCAATTTAACTCTCTCTGTATCTTTTCAACTGAATCTCTGTCTGATTCAGCAGGCCTGAAATCATTGTATATCATGTCAACATAATCCCAATTTCCATTCTTTTCAAGAGTATGAAACGTAGGCTCATGATAATATGCAAATAGATATAATGCTTTATAATCATCCCCCAGCATATTGCTGATGGCAGCATTGAACATCTTTACCCTAGCTTCACGCATAGGGATCAAAAGTTTCTTGAATCTTTCTTCAGGTTCTCCTTTGCTTATAAGTTTTGAATCCTCCACAAACCTGTATTTCCAAGAGGATTCTATACTCAGGTCTCCAAAACCCAGAACAAACTCATCAATAATATATTGCATCAAGTATCCTTTTGGTGAAAGATGGTCCTGTGGGGAAAGGCATATTCCAAAATCAGTTAATTCATCATCTGCTCCTGTCTTTCCTTCTTCAATCAATCCAATGATTCTCTGCCTTAATGGAATAATAAATTCAGAAACAAAATCATCAAAATCCCTGACTCTGTCTTCTAGCTCAGAAACCTCTGGCACTGCTGATCTGAAGCTTTCACTGACAGTTATAGCTGGTTTCATACAAGAATATAACCTTATCCGATATATAAATGTTTCTACTTTTACTACTGTTTAGGAGTCATATATCTACAATACTCGCAGTCTTCCTTTGCCTTTGGCTCCTCTCCATCCAGGCACCCTAAAGCATCATTGAACAGCTTTTCAGCATCATCTGGGTTTGTGGGCATTTTTACTAATTCTGTATGGAAGCAGACATTGCCTTTTTCTGTGATGTGGCTCGGGTAATAGAAGATAAGATAGGTGTAGTCCTCTGTTTTGTGATTGTTCTTCCTCAACAAGAAGTTATAGCAGTTCATCTGGTCCTGATAATGGGCTGCTGTGTCCTCTTTCAATGGAAAGCCTCTTGTCTTGTAGTCAAGCACTATGAGCTTCTTTCCTTTTACCAGTATGTTGTCTACTGCCCCTTTCAGCGTGTTTCCTCTGCCATCAGTGTGTCTTATGCCCTTGAAATTGCTCCTCCACTCCTTGAGGAGATCTGCATTGTCAAACAGCTTCACCTCCCCATCCAGCTCTTTGAGCTCAGGAGGAAGGCCTTTGCCTATGAAAGAGTCAAAATGCTTCTTGAGGATCATGTC